>CAUQTR010000257.1:0-3990 GCA_963521045.1 uncultured Actinotalea sp. | reverse complement strand
GACCGCCACGCACCCCGGCTGCGGCGACCTCACCACGCTCAACTCCGAAGAGCCGACATGGCCGCGATCTGGGCGTCCCATGGGCCGGGCCGGCGAGCGACGCCCCGCCCGTCGTGTTGTCAGCCCGATTGTGCAGATGCTAGGTCCGACCGGGCTGCTTCCTAACGGTCGGTCCCTGCGGCCGCCTGGAGGCTCCGTCACGAGGCGCGTCGCTCGAGCTCGCGCTTCGCGACGACTGCCGAGAGAGTTGCGACCGTCGGACCGGCTCCGTCGCCGGCATGCGCCGCAAGCGGGCCAGGGCCGCGCTGATCAGCGTGGTCGCGACCTGCTACCTGATCGGGGTCTCGACCCGTCGGATGGACAAGCTGGTCGAGTCGTTGGGCGTCACATCCCTGTCGAAATCGCAGGTCTCCTGGATGGCGGCCGACCGGGACGGGCAGGTCGCCGCGTTCAGGACCCGGTCGTTGAGCGACGCCGGACCGTTCACGTTCGTTGCCGCGGACGCGCTCACGATGGAGGTCCGAGAAGCCGGGCGGGTCATCAAAGCGAGGGCCACCGCGAGGTCCTCGGCGTGAATGTCACCACAAGCGAGACCAAGGAGGCGTGGAACGTGTTCTCCGCCGACATGGGTCGCCCGCGGCTTGACGGGGATGCGGCTGGTCAACCTCTGAAGCACACCGGGCCTGGTCGAGGCCACGGCGCGGAACCTGCCCGGGGCGTCCTGGCAACGCTGCAGCACCCCACTACGCCGCCAACCTCATTAGCACCTGCCCGAGGCGTTCGGGCCGCCGGTCAAGGCGATGCTGCACTCCGTCTCCGGCCAGCCGACCGCCAAGGACTCGCACGCTCAGTTCGACAAGCCCGATCCGCAGCGCCCTAGGAGTCATCGCGCGTGGGGACCATCTGCGATCCCGCCGACGATGTGCGTCCGCTCGTACCGAGTGGGGGCGAGCCACTGGTCGATGAACGTGTGGTTCACATACGTCTTGACCACGCGTTCGCCAAGGGGGCGCACTGCGATGTAGGGACTCTTCGCCGGGATCCAGATCTCCGACCGGACATCGGGAGTGAGCGCACGCGCGAGCGCCCGGCCGTCCAGCGGAACGCCGAGTGCAGCCATTGCGTCGTCGAGCGAGTCGAAGTACGTGCGTTCCGGCATCAGGTCCTCCGTCGGCGTGTACTTGCGATCAGTGTGGACCAACCCCTGGACGTCTTGGCCAAGTCCGCCTCAACCTCGTCCCGACACCACGGAGGCGACCGACCTGCCCCTAGCCCTCACAGCCTGACCAGCACACAGATCACGCCAAGCGCTACACCGCTCCCAGGGTCTTGATCAGGCACGATCTCGCCTGGCTGGGCGTCCCGCCTAGCCCACACGTGTCCATGTTCGTCCAGGGCGTACGTAGGCAAACCTCTAGGCAAACACATGGCGAGAGGCCCGCACCGCCGACGCGGTGCGGGCCTCTGACCTGCGAAAACACTGTCGGGATGACAGGATTTGAACCTGCGACCCCTTGACCCCCAGTCAAGTGCGCTACCAAGCTGCGCCACATCCCGATGACCTGCCGACGGTGCAGCAGGCCGTGAGAACTCTACCCCAGCCGTGGCGGCGCCCGACACCAGCACCACGCCCTCACACCGCAACCACCCGGCCGACCTGCGGGAACGGTACCTTCGAGCCGCGTTACGCCGACGCCTCGTGAGGAGGGTTCATGCGGGTCACCGCTGTGCAGGCCTGCCGCCTGCTGGCCGCCGCGTTGCTCGCGGCAGCCTGCACGCCGACGTCGGAACCCGAACGCCGCGAGGAGGTCGGTGCGGTGCTCGTCTCGTGGTCCGAGGCCGACCACGAGGAGCTCGGCGAGGTCGACCGCTCCGGGCCGTTGCTCGTCGAGGACGAGGCCACGCTCGACGACGTCGTGGCCGGCTGGCCGGACACCCTGGACACGGCCGCCCTCGACGACGTCGACCTGGACGCGTCCGTACTCGTCGTCGACGCCTGGCCTCGTTGCCAGCAGTGGTCGCGGCTCCTGGTCGACGCCGACCGCACGACGCTGACCGTCCAGGTCGTCGAGCCGCGCGAGCTGGTCTCGTGCGCCTGGTCCCCCGTGCGGCTCGACGTGTGGCAGGTCGACCGGTCCGACCTCGGCGACGGGGGGCTGCGGCTCACGGGCCGCGTGTACGGGCAGGACGCCGGCGGCGGGCGCGTCACCTGCCCGGACCCCGACCGCTGCTGACCGGCCTGGTCGGCGGTACCGTGCCACCCGCTCATCGTTGACGTATCGATTGAGGAGGCCCGTGCGCTCCCCCGCCCTGCTGGTCGCCCCGGTGGCCGCCGTCGTGCTCGTGGCCGGCTGCGCGCTGACGCCCGGGCTCGACCGCCGCGACGACGTCGGCTCGCTGCTCGCCGCGTGGTCCGAGGCGGACGACGACGCCGTCGGGGACGTCGACCGCCAGCGACCGCGGCTGGTCGAGGACGACGCCGCGCTCGCCGCGCTCCGCGCCGACCTGCCGCGGTCGCTCGACAGGTCCGCCCTCGACGTCGACCTGACGAGCCGCGTGCTCGTCGTCGGCGCCTGGACCCGGTGCCAGGAGACCGCGCGCGTCGTCGTCGCGGACGACCGGACCACCCTCACGTTCCAGGTCGTCGATCCGGAGGACGACGTCGCGTGCGACTGGTCGCCGGTCCAGCTGGAGGTGTGGGAGGTCGACCGGTCGGACCTCGGCGCCGGCGACCTCCGGCTCACCGGGTACGGGCACGGACGCCACGCCGGCGGGGGCCGCGTCACGTGCCCGGAGCCTGACCGCTGCTGACCGGCGTGCGCCCAGCCGTCAGGCCGCCGACCGCGGCGTGCCGTAGAGCACCTGCGGCCAGCCTCGCCAGCCCTGCTCCCAGGGCATCCGGCCCGCGTCGTCGCTGACCACCAGCTGCAGCGCAGGCACCGGCGGGCCCTGCGGTGGCGCGTAGGTGGCCTGTGCCTGCGTCAGCCGCTCGGGCTGGTCGACCGGCAACAGCACGCCGTGGCCCTGGCCCAGCGTCACCGTGTCACCCCACCGGAACTGCTCGCCGGCGCGCACGCGTGCGCCGATGCCGTCCAGGTACTCCATCCCGCCGCAGGCGTCGACGCCGCTGACGATCACCTCCGGGTGGCCGTGGTACCGGGTGAGCCCGACCGTGTACGCGTACGGCGGCTCGAACCCGTCGCCCGGCTCGGTGCAGACCGCCCAGCCCACCTCCTCGATCCGGTCGAGGTGCGACCGTGCGCGCCACTCCTCGAGCCACGCCCACGGGTCCGGCTCCCCATCGCCCTCATCCCACGACCCCGCACCCCACGACCCTGCGTCCCACGCCCGGCTCCCCCGGTCCATGCCCATGTCTCCGCCCTCCGTGTGCCGATGTCCTGCGGCCGACCGTAGGGGTGCCCTCCGACACGGATGCGTCACGGGATGCCCGCCGCCGCCGTCACCGCGGCCCTCGCCGACCAGCCCGGACGCTTCGTCGAGCACGAGGCCGTCCGCTCCCTCATGACCGTGCTCGGACCGGCCGGACCGCTCAGGTGCTGCCGGCGGTGCCGGGCGGCGTCGCCCCGGCGCGGGCGCGCTCGTTCTCCTCGTGCATCTGCGCGAGCTCGGCGGCCACCAGGCCCAGCACCAGCAGGTCCACTACCAGCCCGGTCGTGGCTGCCCACTCGACGAGCCGGAACACGAAGACCTGGGTGACCAGCAGGCTGATGAGCACGGCGCGCCGGAAGCGTCGGTAGCCCCGCACCCGGTCCCGCCGGACGACGGCGAGGCCCGCGACGGCGACCGCCGCGGAGACGGCCGCGCTCGCGAGCATCGCCGCGATCATCCAGTCCGGCACGTCGGTGCCCTGCCGCCACGCGAGGAGGCCCCGCGCGACCGTGCCGACCGCCGTGAGCAGCAGGACCGCGACCGTGACCCGCGGCACCCAGCGCGCCGTGACCATGCGCCGCGTGGTCCGCACCACGGCGC
>CAUQTR010000256.1:0-3994 GCA_963521045.1 uncultured Actinotalea sp. | reverse complement strand
CTCTACGGCGGGCACGCGATCCGGGCCGAGGGTCCGCCGCCGCCGCCGCCGCGCGTGCTGCGCGCCGGCGAGCTGCAGTGCCTCGCGCTGCTGCACCTGCTGCAGCAGCCCGACGTGGACCTGGCCGAGGTCGCCCAGGTGGTCGACACCGACCCCGTCCTGACCCTGCGCGTGCTGCACCTCGTCAACAGCGGTGCGTTCGGGCTGTCGTCCGAGGTCGACACGACGCAGCACGCCGTCGTCCTGCTGGGGGCCCGGGAGATCACCACTCTCGTCTCCGCACTGCTGCTCGACGCACGGCCGGACGCGATGGACTCGCTGTGGTTCATCCTCGCCCGCGCCCTGACCTGCGAGGCCCTCGCCGGGGACGGCGCCGCCTACACCGTCGGCATGCTCTCCGCGCTCGCCGCGCAGCTCGCGCTGCCCGTCGACCTCGTGCTCGACAAGGTCGGCGTCTCGACGACCGTCCGGGCCGGGGTCAAGGGCGAGGGCGACCTCGGGTCTGTGCTCCGCGCCGTGCGTGCGCACGAGCGCAAGGACTCCTCCGCAGTGCTCGAGGCCGGGCTGCTCCCGGCCGAGGTGTCGGCGGCCTACATGCGCTGCCTCGCGGACGCGCTGGCCACGGCACGCGCCGTCACGCCGCAGGCGCAGGCCGCCTGAACCGTTGCGGCTGCCAGTGGGTCAGGCCGGGCCGGGTCGGACCGTCAGCGCAGCCACCACGCGGCCGCGTCAGGCCGTGAGCTCCGCCGCGACCTGCTCGAGCGCTGCCGCCAGGTGCTCGGCCTCCTGCGCACCGGCGACGCCGTAGCGGCCGTCGAGCACGAAGAACGGGACCGCCGAGATCCCGTACTCGCGCGCCTGCGCGAGGTCCGCGGCGACGTCGTCCGCGTAGGTGCCCTCGGCGAGGGCCGTGCGCACCTCGTCGGGGTCGAGGCCGGCCTCGCCCGCGAGCGCCGCGAGGTCGTCGTCGTGCCCGATGTGGCGGCCGTCCTCGAAGTAGGCGCGGAACAGGCGCTCGGCGACCTCGGCCTGCCGGCCGTGCGCGAGCGCCAGGTGGAGGACCTGGTGCGCCTTGAGGGTCTTCGTGTGCCGCACGGCGGCGAAGTCGTACGCGAGGCCGACCGACGCCGCGATCTGCGTGACCTGGGCGTGCATCACCTCGACCTGCTCGGGCGAGATGCGCTTGTGCTGGGCGAGGAAGTCCGCGGCGCTGCCCTCGAAGTCGACGGGGGTGTCCGGTGACAGCTCGAACGAGTGCAGCACGACCCGCACATCGACCGGCGGGTCGCCGGCGGCGGCGCGGCGCTCCTCGAACAGGCGTCGACCCTGCTCGAAGCGGCGTTTGCCGATGAAGCACCACGGGCACGCGAGGTCGGACCAGACGTCCACCGCAAGCACGGGCCGGGTCGCCACCTCGGTCGCGTCCGGCGCCGTCCCGGTCGCCGCCGTCGTGCCCGACGCGTCGGGGCTCGACGTCACGCGGGGCTCTCGCGCATCGGGATGGCGAAGGCCCCGCCGGCGAGGACCAGGCCGGCGACGAACAGCAGCGCGGACTCCGAGTCGAAGCTGATGCCCATGAGGTAGAAGCCGACGAGCATGAGCGCGAGGCAGAAGACGAACATCACCACGCGGGTGGGGTTCGGGTGGGTCGTGTACGGATCCGGGTCGTCCCGGTGCTCGTCGCGCGCGTCCATGGTCGTGCTCCTCTCGGCAGGCCTGGCCCGACCGTACCCATGAGCGCTCGCCTCCGCCGATCCGGCCGCCCGTCAGGCGTCCTTTGCCCTCGGCCGTGCGGGCGAGGTGGCGGGTGAGGCGACCGCGCCAGAACGTGCGGCGCGGGTGACTCCTGAGGCAGGAGCGGAGTGTCGGAGCGGTTCCTCAGCCTCACGAGCCACATCAGCACCACGCGCCGCACGTTCCGGCAGCACAGCGTGCGGGCGGCTCGACGCGGTCGCCGGGAACGGTCGAGGTCCCGCCCCGCGGCCAGCCGGAGGAACTCGCAGCCCCGGCCGGCCGTTCGCCAGGCATCACCGCCGAGCACACCGGAGCGCCCATGCAGATCACGTCCCGTCGAGCGAGCCTCACCGAGGCCGCGGTCTCCGGCTCGCTCGTCTCGCTCTGGTACGCCATGCCCGACGTCGTCCGCTCACGGCACCTGCGGGGCGTGCTCAAGGCGGTGCTCCTGCTCGCGGGTGGGGCGTACGGTGCCGCCGCGGCACGCCGGGAGCAGGCGGCCGGCGCCGGGCGTGCGGTGGACGAGCCCCCGGCCCTCGCTCGCATCAGGACGCTCACGTCCACCGAGCCCGTGCTCGACGCGGCGAGCATCGCCGACCCGGCCACCGTGCCGGAGCGCTCACGTGCTCGGGTGCTCACCCGGGGCGCGGTCGCGCTCGTCGGCGTCATCCTCAGCGTCGCGGGGACCGTGGCCCTCGAGCGGGCCGTCTACCGCTGGGGCGAACGCCGCAGGGCACGCGGCTCGCGGGGCTCGCACACGATGATCGGGCTCGTGTCGGGCGTGGTCGCGGCGCTGATCCCCCTCGCCGCCGCCCAGGTCGAGCGTCGCGCCCACGTCGAGCATCGACCCCGGCCCGAGGACGACACGCAGCCCGGGTGAGGGCGGGCGGTCGCGGTGCACAGGGGGCCGGTGTCGCGGGCGCACGAAGGGCCGGTGACCCGTCGGTCACCGGCCCTTCGTCACTGCCTGTCCGTCTCACCTGTGCGCGAGGGGGGACTTGAACCCCCACGTCCTTTCGGACACTGGCACCTGAAGCCAGCGCGTCTGCCATTTCGCCACTCGCGCGCGCCGCAGAAGGCTAGCACGCAGCACCGGGTGGCCGAGGTCGCCCCTGGTGCCCGCCCCACGCAGCGGCAGGGGCAGTGGGGCACGGCCCGTGGGCGCAGCCGCGGCCTCGCAGCGCACGCCGTGCGTGGGCGCGCCGCCGATCGCGCCGCTGGCGGATACGATCGGCAGCGGACCTCAGGGTCGGTCCGCCCGGCCCCCGCCGGTCACGCCGCCCCGCACGAGGCCGTCGAGCGAGGGAGCCTCCGGCAGCCGTGGCCGCCGGGGCAGTCCTCGCCAGGGACGGGAGGAGGTGGCATGGGAGTTCTCGACAGGTTCGAGAAGGGCGTCGAGCGCGTCGTCTCGACGGCGTTCGCCAAGGCTTTCAAGAGCGAGGTCAAGCCGGTCGAGCTCGCGAGCGCGCTGCGCCGCGAGGTCGACGACCGCGCCGCCGTCGTGGGCCGGGACCGCACCGTCGTGCCGAACGAGTTCACCATCGAGCTCTCGCCGGTCGACCACCAGCAGGTGGAGAGCTGGGGCGCCGAGCCGCTCGCTGACGAGCTGGCCGCCAACGTCACCGAGCACGCCACCCAGCAGCGCTACGCCTTCGTCGGCCCGGTCACCGTGGCCTTCGTCGAGGCCGAGGAGCTCGAGACCGGGCGCTTCCAGGTACGCAGCGCGACGGTGCGCGGCGCCGTCGCCCCGGCCGCGTCCGTCGCGGCGAGCCCGCGGCACCCCCTGGTCGACATCGACGGCCAGCGTTACCTGCTCACCGGGCCGGTGACCGTGATCGGCCGCGGCAGCGAGGCCGACATCATCGTCGACGACCCGGGCATCTCCCGCCGCCACCTCGAGATCCGGGTCACGCCCGACGGCGTGATCGCGAGCGACCTCGGGTCGACCAACGGCACGTACGTCGAGGGGCACCAGGTCCCGGCGGCCACCCTGGTGGACGGCAACACCATCACGATCGGCCGGACGCGGATCCTCTTCTGGACCGGTGCCGACGACGACGAGGACGGGTGATCGTCGGGCATGAGTGAGCTCACGATCACCCTGCTGCGGCTGGGCTACCTGGTGCTGCTCTGGGTCTTCGTCCTCACCGCGATCGGCGTCCTGCGCCGTGACCTGTACGGCACCCGGATCGTCAACCGCCGCCTGCGCCGGGGCGCCGCCGCGCCCGTCGCCAAGCCCGCGCCGGCCGCGGCCGCGGCC
>CAUQTR010000255.1:0-3995 GCA_963521045.1 uncultured Actinotalea sp. | reverse complement strand
GCCGTCGCCGGCGGCCGCCGCGAGCAGGCCGGGCGGCACGTCGCCCACGACGCGGAAGCGCAGCACGACGTCCTGGGCGGCGGTGGTGGCGAGCTCGGCGGGGGTGCCCGTCGCGACGACCCGTCCCTCCTCGATGAGGACGATCCGGTCGCAGAGCCGCTCGGCCTCTTCCATGAAGTGGGTGACCAGCAGGATCGTCACGCCGCGCTCGCGGACGCGCTCGATCAGCGCCCACGTCTCGCGGCGCGCACGGGGGTCCAGGCCGGTCGTCAGCTCGTCGAGGATCGCGACCTCGGGGTTGCCGACGAGGGCGAGCGCGATCGAGAGCCGCTGGCGCTGCCCCCCGGACAGGCGCGCGAACTGGGTCCGGGCCTTGTCGGTGAGGCCGAGGTCGCGCAGCAGCTCGTCTGGGTCCGCCGGGTCGGCGTAGAACGAGGCGTAGAGCTCGATCGCCTCGCGGACCGTGATCCGGGCCGGCAGCTCGCTCTCCTGGAGCTGGAGCGCGAGCCGCTCGCGCAGCGCCGGGCCGTCGACGCCGGGGTCCAGGCCGAGGACGCGGACGCTGCCGGCGTCGGGCGTGCGCAGGCCGGCGACGCACTCGACCGTCGTCGTCTTGCCCGCGCCGTTGCGGCCGAGGACGCCGACGATCTCGCCGCGCCGGACCGTGAAGGAGACGTCGGCCACGGCGACGGTCTCTCCGTAGGCCTTGCGCAGGTGGGACACCGACAGCACGGTGTCGGCCGGGGGCGGTGGCGATGTCACGAGAACCTCCTGGAGTTGTCGACGGAACAGCCGAGCGGGACGTGGGCCGTCAGCGTGCGGGGCGGATCGCCGCGCGCCGCAGCACGGCGTCGACGGCCACGAGGAGCGCCAGGGAGACCAGGACCGGCACGAGGAGCGCGAGGGGTGGCGGGGCGGGCGGCAGACCGACCGCACGCCCGACGGCGCCCTGCCAGCCGGAGCTCGTCCACGCCTCCGTCACGATCGCGGGCGCCACCGTCAGCGGCAGGGTGAGGGTGCCCCACCACGCACCGCCGCGGTAGTAGACGGCACCGACCAGCGCGCCGGTGACGGAGTAGCAGAGGATCGCACCCGCGTGCTCCCCCACGAGCGGTCCGAGGGCCGCGACGCCGACGGCCGGGCGACCGGTGAGCGCGTTCTCGACCGTCAGCCCGACCGTCCAGACGACAGCGGCCACGACGGCGGTGAGGAGCGACAGCAGCCCGAGCAGCCGTGCGAACGCGCGCCGGGTCAGCCCGCTCGCGACGTGCGGTGCCGTCGCCGACGCGACGTGCGCCAGCAGCAGGCTGAAGGCGAACCACCGCGGCACGGTGTCGAGCGCCCCCCAGACGCCGGGCGCGTCGGGGTCGTACCGCTCGGGCGTCCCGGTGAGCACGACGGCGACCGCGGCCATCAGACCCCAGAACCAGGCCCAGACGGGCGCCTGGACCCGGAGCGTCGGGCGGACGACGCGCAGGAGCACGCGCGCACGCCCCGGTCCCGTGACGGTCGGGGTGGTGATGCTGGTGGGGGTGGGGGGGGGGGTGGGGGTGGGGGTGGGGATGGGGATGGTCATCTCGGACACCCTCAGCCGGCCGGGCGACGGATGGGGGCGCCGCGCAGCACGAGGTGCGCAGCGGCGACGAGCGCGGCCGCGACGAGCAGGGCGACGAGGACGCGCACCGCGACGGGTGCCGCGACGCCGTCGACGAGCAGACGCACCTGCCACTCGTCGGACACCATGCCATGCCACGCGGTGGAGACCAGGGTGTCCGCGACGACCGCGGGCCCGACGGTGAGCGGGAGCGCGAGCGTGCCCCACCACCCACCGACGCGGTAGTAGGTCGCCGCGACCAGGGAGCCCGACGTGCCGTACACGAGCATGGCGAGCAGCATCTCGAGCGCGAGCGGCGTGAGCTGGCCGCTGTCGGTGTACGCGTGGCCCTCGACGGCGGTGGGCCACCCCTGGGCGCGGAAGACGGCGTGCTCCAGCACGCTCAGGGCCACCCAGACGACGGTCGTCGCGAGCGCGGTCGCCGCCGTGACGACGGCCGCGACCTCGACGACGGCGCGCCGCGTGAGGCCCTGGGCGACGAAGGGTCCGACGCCGCCGGCGGTGACCACGAGGATCATGGTGAAGCCAAACCACCGGGGCGCGGCGCCGACCAGCCCGAGGGTGCTGCCGCGGAGCTCGCCCACGCGGACCAGCACCGTGGTGAGGACCACCACGACGAGCACGACCGTGGCCCAGAACCCGGCCCAGGTGAGCACTCCCCCGCGGAGCCCGAGGCGGGCGACGCGCAGGGGTGCCCCGCGCTGCCACGCGGCGTCGCGAGCGGGCGCACCGCGGACGGTCACGGCGCTCATCGGGTGCCTCCCGAGCTCGTGAGGTGGACGAACATGTCCTGGAGCGCCACCGGTCCGAGATCGAGCCCGAGCTCGGACGCGCGGCGGCGGTCCGCCGGGTCCAGGGCGCCGTCGACGGTGGCCTGCAGCGTCCGCCCGAGCGTGCGTCGGTCGAGCACGCGGTGCGCTGCGACGAACGCCTCGACGACCTCGGCCGGTCCGGTCACCGTGACGCCTCTCGCGCGGAGCTCGTCCGCGTCCTCGGCGAGCAGCACCCGACCCTCCTCGAGCACGACGACCCGCTCGAAGAGCCGCTCGACCTCCTCGATGAGGTGGCTGGAGACGATGATCGTCCGCGGGTTCTCGGCGTAGTCGGCGAGCAGCTCGTCGTAGAACGCGTAGCGCGAGGGCGCGTCGAGGCCGAGGTAGGACTCGTCGAGCATCGTCAGCGGTGCGCGCGAGGCCAGCCCGACCACGACCCCGAGCGCCGAGCGCTGGCCGCGGGACATCTGGCTCGGCTTCTTGTCCAGCGGCACCCGCAGCCGCTCGACCAGGCGGGCCGCGAGCTGCTCGTCCCACCGGGGGCGCACGGCCGCGGCGAGCCGCAGGGTCTCCCGCGCCTTGTAGTCGAGGTGGTCGCCGCTCTCGCGGACGAGGCACGTCCCGGCCATGACACGCGGGTTCTCGAACGGGTCCTCGCCGTCGACCAGCACGGTGCCGGAGGTCGCCGGCCGGTAGGCGGCCAGCACCGACAGCAGGCTCGTCTTGCCGGAGCCGTTGCGGCCGAGCAGGCCGTGGATGCGGCCCGGCTCGAGCGTCAGGGACACCCCGTCGAGCGCCGTCGTGCGCCCGTAGCGGACGGTGAGGTCGCGGACCTCGACACCGAAGCTCATCGCTCCTCCTCCTGCGTGGTCGTGCCCTGGGTGGTCGCCGCGCCGTCCAGCCGTCTCAGGTGGGCGACGACGTCGTCGAGCGGGATGCCGAGGCGACGCGCCTCGGCGGCCAGCGGCTCGACGACGTCCGCGAGGAAGCGGGCGCGTCGCTCGCCCAGGAGGCGGTCCCGGGCACCGGGGGCGACGAACATGCCGACGCCGCGACGCTTGTAGAGCACGCCCTCGTCGACGAGCGCGGTGAACGCCTTCGCCGCGGTCGCCGGATTGATGCGGAACGTGGTGGCGTACTGGGTGGTCGACATGACCTGCTCCTCCTCCCGGAGGGTGCCGTCGAGGACGTCGCCGCGGATCTGGTCGGCGATCTGCAGGTAGATCGGGTCGCGTCCGTCGAACACGGTCAGACCCTCCCGCCTGTCGTCGTTCATGGGTTCGTTACTCCACCAATGAACCACAGGAGTGCCGGTCGTGACAAGGCTTCGGGTCTACCCGCCGCCCGGCGGACCCTGGGGCGGCGTCGTCCGCCGACCGCCGGCTTGTAGGGTCCGGGCGTGAATCTCTTCTTCTCGCCCCTGGGCCTGCTCGGCGTGCTGCTCGTCGGCGGCGGGCTGCTCATGGTGCGCTCGGCCCGGTCGCCCCACCGGGTCGCCGTCCCCGGGCGGATCGTCGAGCGCTCGTGGATGACGACGCCCACGCGCGTCACGGTCGAGTACCCCGCGCCGGACGGCACGCCGCTGCGCGCGCGCCTGTCGGCCGGCG
>CAUQTR010000254.1:0-3999 GCA_963521045.1 uncultured Actinotalea sp. | reverse complement strand
CTGTGGACCGGCGGCGTCGGCGGCCGCGATGGCGGTCGCGATGCCGTCCCGCGCGGCGTCCGCCGTGGCGGCGTCGAGCTGGGGAAGGCCGTCCAGGTGGCGTGAGACGGCGTCGCGGTACCCGGCGGACACGACTGCGCCGAGCAGCGCGACGCCGAGCGCGGTGCCGAGCTCGCGGGTGACGTCGTTGAGCGCGGAGGCGACGCCCTGGTGCGAACGGGGGAGGGCGTCGGTGATCGCCTCGGTGGAGGGCGTCGTGGCGACGCCCATGCCGAGACCCATCACGAGCATCCCGGGCAGGACGGCCAGGTAGCCGCCGTCGGCCGACGCCATCAGTGCCAGGAGCACGAGCCCGAGGGCGAAGACGAGGACGCCGCCCGCCATGGTGGGCCTCCTGCCGAGCTGTGCGGAGAGCCGCGGGGCGATGGCGGCCGACGCCGCCATCATGATCACGGCCATCGGCATGAGCGCCAGCGTGGACCGCAGCCCGGACCAGCCGATCACGGCCTGGAAGTAGGGGAACAGGACGACGAAGATCCCGGCCTGGACGCCGAACACGGCGAGCAGGGAGACGGAGCCGCTGCTCAGGCCCCGCGAGCCGAACAGGCGCACGTCCAGGATCGGTCCGTCCGTGCGCAGCTCCCAGAGCACGAACACCAGGGCGCCGGCGAGACCGAGGGCGAGGGCGCCGCCGCTGAGCGGGCGTCGTCAGTGGTAGACGTCGCGGCGGTGGTCGACGGTCATGATCGTGACGGTCGTCGTCTCGTCGTCGATGGCGTAGATGACGCGGTACTGGCCGCGGCGGGCTGACCAGTAGCCGGCCAGTTCGCGCGCGAGGCGCTTGCCGACACGCTGGGGGTTCTCGGCAAGGGCACCGTTGGCGAACTGCCAGACCGCGGTGGCCACGGACTCCGGCAGGGTGTTCTCGATCGCTCGCCGAGCAGGCGAAGCCCAGCGGATGCGGTAGGTCACCGACGACGCAGCGCGGGCAGCTCGACCGTCTCGTCGGCGTCGATCTCAGCCCTTGCCTGTGCGATCTCAGCCAGCAGGGAGCTGTCCGACAGGATGTCCAGCGTCTCTTCCAACGACGCGAGGTCGTCGGGGGACACCAGAACGGCTGCTGGCTCACCGTTGCGCGTGATGACGACCCGTTCGTGGGTGTCGTGCACGGACCCGACGATCGCGGAGAGGTGGGCCTTGACGTTGGCGAGCGACGTGGTGGTCGTCATGACCGGAATTCTAGTCACCAACGCCCTGACTGTACAGAGACGCCCCGCGTCGCTCGTCTGGGCGGGCTCCGCCCGGCCCCAAGCGGGGGCGACGGCTCTCACAACACAAGAAGGGCCGCCACCCCCGGCGAGAGGGATGACGGCCTTCGAGGTCGCGACGCGCCTTGCGACGGTCGCAGCGTGGAGGTGGCGGGAATCGAACCCGCGTCCGATGGCAGTGAAACAGGTCTTCTCCGGGCGCAGTCTGCTGATGATTTTCTCGGCCCCAGCGATCACGCAGACGAGTCGCTGACGGGCCCAGCCGTCTAAGAGTCCCCGCAGCCCCGACGGCGTGGGCTGCGAGCAGTGGCTCTCTAGATGACGCCAGACACTGAGTCGAGAGCTACCTCAGGCTGACGGACTTCAGGACTCGCTCAGGCGGCGAGTGCGAAGTCGGTGCGCTTGGAATCGGCACCTATGGGTTTGCAGGGAGCGTTGACGAGATAACCCTGCATCCTCGGCCCGCTTCTCCTGGATCGACAACCATCGTCGAAACCGATCACCCCCTGTGCAGTTGTCAATCACCCGTCCCGGGACCGAGGTCCGCGGGCCGAGCAGGACCAGCGTACGCCACAACGCCGTCGCCGTCGCCGGCATTCCCCGAGGTCAGCCGCCAGCCAGGCCTCGGGTCAGCCGGTGGTCTTGGCCCGGTAGAGGTCGCCGTCGGCCGCCGAGAACCAGTCGTCGAACTGCTGCCCGTGCCACCGGGCGACGCCGGCCGACCACGTGCACAGGTCCGAGCGGAGGCGTGCGAGGACGGCCGCCGCCCCGGCGGTGTCGCTGCCGGGCAGCAGCACGATGAACTCGTCGCCGCCGAAGCGGCCCAGCACGTCGTCGGCGCCGAGGGCGTCGCGCCAGCTGTGGGCCAGGCCGGTGAGCACCGCGTCGCCGGCGGCGTGCCCGTGCCGGTCGTTGATGAGCTTGAAGTCGTCCAGGTCGAGGACGGCGAGCGTGAGCGGGCGGCCCGTCCGGGCGGAGCGGGCCATCTCCACCTCGGCGGCCAGGCGGAACGCGCGCCGGGACAGGACGCCGGTGAGGGGGTCGGTCGTCGCCTCGAGTCGGAGCCCGACCACCCGGCCGTTGAGGATGAGCGCGACGGCGCCGACCGTGGCGATGAGGAAGAACCACGTCTGGGCAGCCGACGGCGCCTGCGCACCCCACAGGCCGATCGCGAGCCCCGCCGCGACGCCGGTGAGGTGCCGCAGCATGACCTCGCGCCGGTGGAAGGCGGCGCTGAACACCCCGATCCACAGGTACGAGACGGCCGTGACGACCGTGCCGTGCGGCGTGGTGGCGGCGGCGACGCACACGGTGACGAGGGCGGTCGCCGTGGTGAGCACCGCGTGCAGGTGCCAGCCGCGCACGCGGTCCCGGCCGATCCGCAGGGCGGCGCCGAGGCACAGTGCGACCGCGGCCAGCACGGCGCCGAGCGTGCGCGGAGCGGTCGGGCTGAACGGGACGAGGACCGTCACGCCGACGACGGCGCCGGCCACGAGGCAGGCCAGCGCGAGCACGCGCGCCTCGTCAGCGCGCGTCAGCCGACCCTCACCGCCTGGTCCCACGTCCACTCCTCGTGCGGCCGTGCGTCGGCCCTGACTGCTTCATCGGCACCCGACGCACCGGTCCTGAGCGTGGCGCGGGCGGTCACCGGGCGGTCATCGGGCGTCGGTCACCAGGTGCCGCCGCCACCCCCGCTGACGCCGCCGCCCGAGAAGCCGCCGCCGGACGACCCCGAGTCGCCCGACGAGCCCGGCGTCGGCGCCGTCAGCGCGCTCTCGGCGACGTCGGTGAACGAGACGAGGCCCGCGGTGACGCCGGCGTCGGACCAGAAGTGGGCGTGTGGCGTCTGCCCGGCGTAGCCGACGTACCAGAGGGGCTCGGGCACGGCGCGTCCCTGGGCCGCGAGCTCGGCGAAGAGCTTCGCCCAACGCTCGGCGATGCCGAAGGCGATCGCGTGCGGCAGGTACCGGCTGAAGAGGTCCTCGCCCTCCTCGAACCGCAGCTGGTTCGCCTCCGCGGTCGCGAGGTAGCGCCGGAAGCCCTCCGCCTGGGCGAGCACCGCGGACCCCTCCGCCGTGCGTGCCGGGGCCGCCTTCGTGAGCGCGGTCATGAGGATCCCGACCGCGGTGAGAGCGAGGCCGGTGAGCCCGTACGACGTCCAGATCGCGAGGCCGACCGTGAGGAGCACGCCGAGGACGATGAGGACCACGCCCGTCGTGGCCCACCGCGCCCGGACGTCCTTCGGGTTGCCGCGGAACCAGCCCCGCCCCGTGACGTCGTCGTACAGGGCGTCCTGCACCTTGCCCATGGAGGCGGCGAACGTCGTCCTCAGGTCGGAGAGATAGACGATCCGGCGACCGGCGAAGATCTCCGTGAGGAGGAGCTGCTCGTAGGGCAGCAGCTCGACGTCGGCCGGCCCGTCGAGCCGGACCAGGCGCCAGTCCTGCTCCTTGCCCTCCTTCGGCGGGCTCATCTGCTCGAGCCGCAGCTCGCCGCGGACGGCGAGGTCGACGATCGTCGCCGTCACGTCGTGCGGGTCCGCGTGCTCGTCGACGAGCGTGCCGAGCTGGCCGGGCCGGAAGCCTTCGGGCGGCGTGAACTGCACGCTGACGGGGAGCCGCCGTCGCGAGCCGACCGCGGGCTCCTGGCCGGGTGCCGGCAGCAGGCCGGGCGTGAGGCCGAGGAACTGCTCGTCGCGTCCGCGCATCCGGGCGCGACCGCCGACGAGCGC
>CAUQTR010000253.1:0-3999 GCA_963521045.1 uncultured Actinotalea sp. | reverse complement strand
GTGCGGGGCTGCCCCGTACGGCGCGGGGCTGGTCTGCGCCGGGGGGGCGCCGTAGGCGGGGTGGTAGTCGTTCACAGCGGGCCTCTCGATCACGGGGAGCGGCGGCGGGTCGTCCTGCCGTCTATCGGCGTCGTGCTGGCAGTGCTTGAGGCCTAGGCCACGACACGCAGGACCTCCTCGATGGAGGTGTCCCCGATGAGGACCTTGGTCCAGCCGTCCTCGCGGAGCGAGATCATGCCCTGCTCGCGTGCGGTGCGGCCGATGTCCGCCGACGAGGAGTGCGCCACGGCGTGCCGCTCGATGTCCTCGGTGACCCGCATGACCTCGTGGATCGCCATCCGGCCCTTGTACCCGGTGCGCGAGCACGCCGAGCACCCCGCAGGGCGGTAGAGGGCCGGGATCTCCTCGCCGGGGCTCCACGGGAAGCGGGCGGCGATGAGCTCGACCTCGCTCGGCGTGTAGAGCTCCTTGCACTTGACGCACAGGCGTCGCGCGAGCCGCTGGGCCACGACGCAGTCGAGCGCCGAGCCCACGAGGAAGGGCTCGATGCCCATCTCGACGAGGCGGGTCACGGCGCTGGGGGCGTCGTTGGTGTGCAGGGTGGAGAGCACGAGGTGACCGGTGAGCGCCGCCTCGATCGCGATCTGCGCCGTCTCGTGGTCGCGGATCTCACCGAGAAGCACGACGTCGGGGTCGGACCGCAGGATCGAGCGCAGCGCGCCGGCAAACGTCAGCCCGGCCTTCGGGTTGACCTGCACCTGGTTGATTCCCGGCAGGCGGTACTCGACGGGGTCCTCGACGGTGATCACGTTGATCTCAGGCTTCGAGACCGCATTCAGTGTGGCGTAGAGCGTGGTCGATTTGCCCGAACCGGTCGGGCCGGTGACCAGGATCATGCCGTAGGGCTTGGTGTAGGACTCCTGGTAGGTCTGGTAGTTCTCCTCGAGGAACGACAGGTCGCGCAGGTCGAGGCTTGCGGTCGAGTTGTCGAGGATGCGCATGACGACCTTCTCCCCCCAGACCGTCGGGAGGGTGGCCACGCGGAGGTCGATCTTGCGCCCGTTGTGCGTGACCGACATACGACCGTCCTGCGGCTTACGCCGCTCGGCGATGTCGATGTCGCTCATGATCTTCAGACGGGAGATCACCCCGGACTGGATCTGCTTGGGCGAGCGCTGCATCTCGTGCAGCACGCCGTCGATCCGGTACCGGACTCGCAGGTCCTTCTCGCTCGGCTCGATGTGGATGTCGGACGCACGGTCCTGGATCGCCTGGGTGATGAGGAGGTTGACGAACCGCACGATCGGCGCGTCGTCCTCGATGACCTCGCCCATCCGGGACAGGTCGGTGTCCGCCTGCTCGACCTCGGTCTCCTCGAAGGCCGACGCGAGGTCGTCGATCTCCTCGTCGGCCCGGCAGAACCGGTCGATGGCGGTCACGAGGTCGTCGTGCGTCGCAACCACCGTGCGCACAGGCAGTCCCGACATGGTGCGTGCGTCGTCGACGGCCAGGACGTTGCCGGGGTCGGCCATCGCCAGGACGAGCGCTCCCTCGAGGAGAGCGACCGGCAGCACCGTGTACCGGCGGCACAGCGCACCCGGGATCAGCGCCACCGCGTTGCGGTCGACCGGGTAGTCGGAGAGCTCGACGAACTCCATGCCGACCTGGGCGGCCAGTGCCCGGACGAGCTGCGCCTCGCTGAGCATGCCGATCTCGACCAGCACCCGCCCGAGGGACTCCCCGCGCACCGCCTGCTCGTCGAGCGCCGCCATGAGCTGGCCCTCGGTGACCAGTCCTTCGTCGAGGAGGATGTCTCCGAGCTGCTTCACGGGTGTCCTTCCGGTGCCGTCCGACGGGAGGGTCACCGGGCGTGCGACGGGGCGTCGCGATCCGAGGTGACCCATGGTCCCTATCGGCAGCGCTCGGCCCGTGCTGTAGCGGTTGCGTGCACCGGGTCACGGACGGCGTCGTCCCCGCGGTGGTTGACGTGGCGTACGTCACGGCGTCGCTCAGCCCGTCGTCGCGCCGTCGGGCAGAGTTCAGCCCGCCGAGACGTCAGACCAGCGCGCTCTCGAGCGCCCGCTCCATCGCCTCGACCGGCGCGGGCCGGCCCGTCATCAGCCGTACCTGCTCGGTCGCCTGGTGCAGCAGCATCCGCTCCCCTGTCACCGCGACGCCGCCCAGCGCCGCCCACGCCGCCGTCAGCGCCGTCGGGCGGGGGTCGTAGGCGCAGTCGAGGAGCACCCCGCGCACCGCGGCGGGCCCCCCGGCCAGGTGCAGTGCGAGGGGGTCCGCCGCGCGCGGCGGCAGCGTCGAGACGACGACGTCGGCCGCGGCGAGCGAGTCGATCAGCCGGTCCAGCGGGTCCATCGTGAGGAACCGTGGCTCGACGCCCATCCGGTGCGCCGCGCGCATCGTCGCGCCCGCCCGTGCCATCGAGCGCACGTGCACGTGCGGCGTCGTGCAGCCGAGCTGGGCGAGGGCGGCGAGCGTCGAGGCCGCGGTCGCCCCGGCCCCGAGCACGACGGCACGGGCCACCGACCCGTCCCGGCCGGCTGCGTGCAGACCCTCCCCCAGCGCCGCCACGACGCCGTGCACGTCCGTGTTGGCCCCGACGAGCACGGGCCGAGCGCCGCCGCCCTGCACGAGCACCGTGTTGACCGCTCCGACGACCTCCGCGAGCGGCTCCACGTGGTCGAGCAGCCCGAGCACCGTCTGCTTGAGGGGCATGGTCAGGCTCAGGCCGGCCCATCCGGCATCCAGCCCCGCCACGACCCCGGGCAGCTGCTCCTCGGTGACGTCCAGCGCGTCGTAGCGCCAGCCGTCGAGCCCGAGCGCCGCGTAGGCCGCGCGGTGCAGCACGGGTGACAGGGAGTGGGCGACCGGGTGGCCGAGGACGGCCGCACGCCGGCCGCCGCTCACCCGGGGTTCTCCTCCTCCCACTGCCGGAGCAGCGCGACGTTCTCGTTGTGCTCGGCCAGGGTGACCGCGAACCGCGTCTCGCCCGTCTCGAGGTTCACGGTGACCCAGTAGATCCACGGCCCCTCGGCCGGGCTGAGCACGGCGTCGATGGACGTCAGGCTCGGTGCGGCGATCGGCGTCGGCGGCAGGCCCGTGCGCATGTACAGGTTGTACGGGGTGTCCGTGTCCTTGTGGACGTTCCGCAGCTCGGTGCCGGGGATGCCGGCGCCGTAGGCGACGGCGGCGTCGATGTCGAGCTTCATGTTGATGTCGAGCCGGTTCTGGATGGCTCGAGCCACCATGGCCCGGTCCTCCGGGGTGCGCGCCTCCCGCTCGACGAGCGAGGCGATGGTGAGCACGCGCTGCCGGTCCGCCGGGGCGACGCCGCGCGCGTCCAGGTTCGCGACCGTCTGCGCCACCATCTCCTGGATCATCTGTGCCGGCGTCGTGCCCGGCTGGTACGTGTACGTCGCCGGGAACAGCCAGCCCTCGTAGTTGCCGCCGGCCTCCGCGGGCAGGCCGGTGGCCGCCGTGTCCGCCATCGCGGTCTGGAAGTCCGCGATGGGCACGGTGGTCACCGACGAGAGCCGCTCGAGCACCTGGTCGACGCGCAGCCCCTCGGGGATGGTCACCTTGGTCTGCACGCGGTTCTCGGAGTCCAGCAGCGCGGTCACGGCGTCGGCCGCGCGCATCTCCAGCAGCAGCCGGTAGGTGCCCGGCTGGATGCCGCCGGCGTCCGGGTTGGCGGTGAACGCCTCGGTGAAGGCGTTCGTCGAGGCGATGACACCCGCGTCGAGGAGCACCTGGGCCATCGCCGCACCGGTGGCGGCCTCGGGGATGACGACCTCGACGCTGCCGTGCCCCGGCCCCGCGAAGTCCTCGGTCCCGCCCGGCTGGGCGACACTGCGCAGGTCGTCGAGCATCGGCAGGACGTACTGCACCACGAGATAGGCGCCGCCGCCGATCACGGCGAGGCTGAGCACGAGCGCGATGAGGTTGCGCCGGCGCCGGCGCCGGCGGCGGCGATCGCGCTCGGCC
>CAUQTR010000252.1:0-4009 GCA_963521045.1 uncultured Actinotalea sp. | reverse complement strand
GCCGCCTCCGGCAACCGACCCTGGCGGCTCACCCATGCATGAATCCGAAGAGCCCGTTTTCGCGCCCTGGTTGAGGGGCAGAACTGCTGGTCAGACGATTGCGAGCGTACACGGAGATGAACCGAGAGGCACCGATCTGAACCCCCTTATGGCACGTTATGGCATGCCACTCGGGGCTGACTCTGCGGGTTCGAGACACGCGGGCCGTGGCCGTCTGGCCTAGCCAAGGTCTGTCAGTTGCCCATAGTCGACGCCGGACATCCTTCGATGTATGCGAACAGCCTGGATCTCGGTGAGCGAAGCAACCGTGTCGGCAGCGGCGCGCAGCGGATCTCCGTGCCCGTGTCGACCGTCGTGAGCCTCGTACTCCTCGCGCCGCTCCTCTGGTAGGAGGCGTGAGGGGTCGTCCGCGTACCAACGGATCAACTCGTCAACGATCCTGCGCTGGCCCGCTTGCTGGCTGGCAAGCCCTGGCCGGTCGATGACGTAGCACCAGAGCAAGGCGCCCAGTGTCTTGACCATCTTCCGGTGGGCTTCGTCGATAGCCAGGCGCGCGCCATATCGCGTCAGATCCGGTCCTTCGCCCACGGGTTCGAGCTTGATCGCGTCGCTACTCACGAAGGCCGAGATCAGCTTGCTCGTGACGGAAGCGGCCTTACCTCTCGTCGCAGCACTTCCGTCGTAGCGATTCACAGGTGGCCCGGACACAACATTCTGGACACGAGAGATGCTTGCGACGGCGTCGTCGATGCTTTGAGCCACCTCGTCGGCGTCCTGCCCGGCGGACTCGGCGCGACGCTCTAGATACTCCACGAACCGGTTCACTTCTGGTCCGAGCGAGCCCCGCCGGACACTCGGCCTGTCGACGGCGGGATCGCTGAGCAGCTTCTCGAGAGGTATGAGTCCCGCCCTGTAGAAGTCCTCAACATCGTGGCATGCGTAAGAGACCTCGTCGGCCCAGTCCATAATCTGCTCTTCGACGGGCCGGACGGGAGCAAGGTTGCTCGCAGCCGGGGGAGCCGGGACTTCGGCACCCCCAAGAACCCAGCGCAGGGTCTCCTCCTGATCGGAGTAGCAGCCCCAACTCTTGGCTGCATAGGGCTGATCCGCACCGCCGCGGCGCCATGGATACTTGATCGCTGCGTCGAGTACGGCCCGCGTGAGGTTCAGGCCGCGCTCCGCGCGGTCCCGGCGCACCGACATGAAGCCAACTATGCGGAGGTTCTGGGCGTTCGCCTGAAAGCCGTTCTCGTACCGAGCGTCTGCCCCGCTCCCTTCGCGCGCGAGCGCATCAAGAGTCCTCTGGATCTGCGTCTCTCCGATGTGCCCGAACGGAGGATGGCCTATGTCATGCATGAGGCAGGCCGCCTCGACAAGATCGGGGTCCGGTCCAGCGCCGTGATGACCTGCCTCATGTGCTCGGTCGGTGAGGAGTACCGCCATGCGGCGGCCGAGCTGCGCAACCTTCAGAGAGTGCGTGAGTCGATTGTGGTACGAGCCAAACTGATCCGCCGCACTGACCTGCGTCCGCCCGGACATCGCGCGGAACTCGGGCGCGTAGACGATTCGGTCAACATCGTGCTGGAAGGCAGACCGGTGGTCGGCATCGGTTGGCCTCGACGGCGCTCCCAAGCGATGCTGCTCTACGTCATCGGCGCCATAGCCGGGCGGTATCTCCAGCACGGCCCGATCGTAGTCTCACGCGTCTGCGGCTGGTCCTATGCCCATCGTTACCAGCGCGTCGCGGGCGGCACGGCGGCGCTCGGCGAACCGACCGTTCCAGGCCGCCGCGGCATCCTGGCCGGCGGGGGTCACGCTCGATCCGTCCAGGCCCGATTGCAACAGGTCGAGGCGCCGGAGGTCCGTCACGAGGTCAGCCAACGCGTCGGCAGTCCGCTGCAGCGGTTCGAGACCGAGAGCCGCGGGTGACGCTTCAGCTTCAAGGCGCTCAACAAGTGCGACGAGGTCAAGCCATGTGACCGGCCGGCCGACGAGCTCCCCGTATGCGCTCACGAGCGCGAGCAGTCGGGCGTGCGCGGGGTAGACGTCCATCGCACCGTCCGTGGAGCGCATGATCGGTGTGGTGGCAGTCAGTAGCGGCATGTGCCCTCCATCGAGACTGTCCCAGGCTCTCCCGGGTGCGGACCGTCCGTGCTCGAACAAGTGTGCTATCCAGGTCCGACACTCCCGGGAGCGGGGGTGCTTCCCTGCAGCCTAACCTCTGTGCTTCGCGCCGCCCATACCATGGCCGGCAGGCCGCGGGTGAACAACACGCCGCATCCGCGCGGCGTTCGACCTGCTCCCCGATCGGCCATGCCACTAGGATGGCATCGATGTGTGACATGGCGCTCTGTGGCGCGCCGGATGGCATCGAGGTGGCATATCCCCCAGTACAGACGAGACTTCGACTACCGCGGGTACACCGTCGGTCCGGCTGACGAACCCCTCCTCTCGTCGGCAGAAGTCGCGCGCATGCTCGGCCACGTGAGCACCGAGGGAGTTCGGAAGCTCGTAGCGAGCGGGGCCCTCCCAGCAGGACGAGGACCTGGCTACAACGCTCGGCTCCGCATCCCTCAATGGGCTGCCGATGGGCTGCTGGCGCTGCGGAAGAAGCCAGCCACGGACGGCCCCGAAGGGCTCCAACGCCAGGTCTCGCAGCTTGAAGAGACGTTGGCTCTCCTGCTGGAAGCAAGGGAGCACGAGCTGCGCGCCCTGGACCAGCAGCGTCAGGTCGCAGAGTCGCTACAGAAGGCGAACGACGCTCTAGGCCAGGCGCTGGGCCGTGCGCTCGTCCAAGACGCCGTGGCCCGTGCACAGCTGTGACCGAGAGTCGAGTCGCGACGCTCTTGTGCGGACGCCCCCTCATTTGAGCGGCCGTGCCGGGCGGAGGAAGCCATCCAGGTCGATCCGACGGATGCGGACGACGCGGGCGCCGACTTTGACCGCGCGGAGGTCGCCGTCGGCGATGAGTTTGCGGATGAAGCGCTCGGTGACGGCGAGCTCGTCGGCGGCCTCGGCGACGGTCAGGAAGGGCCGACCCGTCGAGCCGGTGGTGATGGCGGACATGGCGCTCCTTCGGGTGCTCGGCTCGTCACAGTGATCGAGTGGGCGGATCAAGAACCGGTGCGGCCGCGGGTGGCTGGTAAGCGGTGAGCCGGGAGCGCGCGGACTGGCCGTAGTCGTGCGGCGCCCGCAGTGGCGGTACAGGGAGAGGCGCGGGCGTGCTCGGGTGGTACGTCTCCCAGGTTTCGGTGGCGGTCGGCTCGGCGTGGGACGTCGCGAGGATCCCGTCGAGCACGTCCCGGTACGACGTCGCGGGCGTCGCCGCACCGGGCACGCACTCGTCATCGGGCCCGTCCGTGACGACGTACACGCGGTTGGTCTCGCGGCCTCGCGACATCGCGACGTAGAGGTCCTCGCGTCCCATCCCCGGCGCGGCGACGGTGTGCGTCTCATCGACCGTCAGGCCCTGCGTCCGCGCGGTGCTGGTCGCGTAGCCGAGCTCGACGTGCTCAGCGACGTACGCCGCCGGGAGCAGCACCGGTCCGCTGTCCCGCCCTGAGCCGCCGGCCGGCCGCACCCGCAGCGCGCCATCGCGCTCGACGCCGACGACGTCCCACAGGTTCCCATTGCGCACGAACCCGTCCGAGGTGCGCAGCCGTCGGTGGTTCCGCCGCGTGACGACGCGATCACCGACGCCGGCCAGCAACCCGTCATGGAGCTCGACGCCACCGTCGCGGACGGCGCCCGATCGCACGCCGTCGGCATGAGCCATCGCGTTCAGGTCGCGCACCGTCCGGTTGTCGGCGGCCTGGAGCACGGCCACCCGTCCCGCCGCGCCGGCAGCCAGGTACTCACCGAGCGCGGCATCGAGCATCTGCTCGCGCGTCCCGCCGACGAACGCGCCGTGAGCGTCGTAGGCGTTGAGCGCCGCCAGCTGCCCGCGCCGCAGCTGCAGGCTCGCCCGCGCCTCCCATGGGTGCCGGAACCGGCGCAGGGAGGTGAGCTC
>CAUQTR010000251.1:0-4014 GCA_963521045.1 uncultured Actinotalea sp. | reverse complement strand
CCCCCGTCGAAGCCGGTCGCACCGGGCGCCGGGTGGTCGAGGTGCGTGTGGTCGTCGACGAGCGGGTGCGGCAGCGGCTCGGGCTCCGGCGGCCACTCCCGGCGCTGCCGCTCGCGCTCCTCGCGGGACGCGCCGCGCGCCACCCTCAGCCGTCCGCGCGGAGGCGGTCGAGCTCCTCCTCGACGATCGAGTCGTCGAGCTTGCGGAAGATCGGCGACGGAGGGCCGACGGGTGTGCCCGGGACCACCGGGACGCTCTGCCAGGCCGCGAGCGTCTCGCCCACGCGGTAGTCACCGGTGATCACGGGGTAGTGCCGCGACGGGTCGTCGAGGTCCGTGACCTCCTCGATCCGGGGCAGCGGTGACACGGTCCCCGTCCCGCCGAACGCCTCGTGCACGGCCTGCGCGGAGTGCGGCAGGAAGGGGGCGAGCAGCGTGCGGCAGTCGGCGATCGCCTGCGCGGTGGTGTGCAGCACGGTGCCGAGCCGCTCCCTGTTGTCCGGTCCCTTGAGCTTCCACGGCTCGGTCTCGGACAGGTACCGGTTCGCCTCGGTGACCAGGCGCATCGCCTCGCCGATCGCCGCGCGCTGACGGTGTGCCCCGATGAGGTCGCCCACCGAGGTGAAGCCGTGGCGCGTCGCGTCGAGCAGCGCCGTGTCGACCGGCTCGAGCGCGGCCGGTGCCGGGATCTCGCCGAAGTTCTTGTGGATGAGGTTGGCCGTGCGGTTGACGAGGTTGCCCCAGCCGGCGACCAGCTCGTCGTTGGTGCGGCGCTGGAACTCCGCCCAGGTGAAGTCGGTGTCCTGGTTCTCGGGGCCTGCGACGGAGATGAAGTAGCGCAGGGCGTCCGGCTGGTAGCGGGCGAGCATGTCGCGGACGTAGATGACCACCCCGCGCGACGACGAGAACTGCTTGCCCTCCATCGTGAGGAACTCGCTCGAGACGACCTCGGTCGGCAGGTTGAGCGTGCCGAAGCGGCCCGGCTCGCCGCCGTGGATCCCCCGGCCGTCGTACGCGAGCAGCTCGGCGGGCCAGATCTGCGAGTGGAAGGTGATGTTGTCCTTGCCCATGAAGTAGTAGCCACGGGCCTGCTCGTCGTTCCACCAGGCGCGCCACGCGTCGACGTCGCCCGTGCGCCGCGCCCACTCGACCGACGCGGAGAGGTACCCGATGACGGCGTCGAACCACACGTAGAGGCGCTTGCTCGGGTTGTCGCTCCAGCCGTCGAGCGGGACGGGAATGCCCCAGTCGATGTCGCGCGTCATGGCGCGCGGGCGCACGTCCGCCAGGAGGTTGAGCGAGAACTTCAGGACGTTGGGCCGCCACGCGTCGCGCGAGCGCAGCCACGCCTCGAGCGCGTCGACGAGCGCGGGCAGGTCGAGGAAGAACTGGTTCGACTCCACGAACTTCGGCGTCTCGCCGTTGATCCGGCTGCGCGGGTTCTTGAGGTCGATCGCGTCGAGCTGGTTGCCGCAGTTGTCGCACTGGTCGCCGCGCGCCCCGTCGTACCCGCAGATGGGGCACGTGCCCTCGATGTAGCGGTCGGGCAGGGTGCGTCCCGTCGACGGGGAGATCGCGCCCATGGTCGTCCGCTCGACCATGTACCCGTTCTGGTGGACCGTACGGAACAGCTCCTGCGCGACGGCGTAGTGGTTGCGCGTCGTGGTGCGGGTGAACAGGTCGTAGGAGAGGCCGAGGTTCGTGAGGTCCTCGACGATGACGCGGTTGTAGCGGTCCGCGAGCTCCTGCGGCGTCACGCCCTCCTGCTCGGCCTGGACGAGGATCGGCGTGCCGTGCTCGTCGGTGCCCGAGACCATCAGCACGTCGTGGCCCGCCATGCGCATGTACCGGCTGAAGACGTCGGAGGGGACGCCGAAGCCGGCGACGTGTCCGATGTGGCGGGGGCCGTTGGCGTAGGGCCAGGCGACCGCCGAGAGGATGTGGGCCATGGGGCCCGATCCTAGTGACGGGACCCGGGGGCGACCGACCCGGGCCCCGCGGGGCGCCGGCCGCGGCGCCCGACGGTCGCGGCCGCCTCACCCGTCCGGTGTCCGCACCGGTCAGGGCGGGAGGAGCCGGACGAGGCGGTCGTCACCGGGACGAGGCTCGCCCCGGCCGTCGGTGTTCTGGGTGAGCACCCACAGCGCCCCGTCCGGGCCGGCGACGACGTCGCGCAGCCGGCCGAGGTCGAGGGAGGCGGTGGGTTCGCCCGCGGGCTCGAGCGCGGGGCGCGTGCCGGGCGTCGTGCCGTCGGCGAGGCGGACGGTCCAGAGCCGCGCGCCGCGCAGGGCCGCCACGTGCACGGCGTCGTCCGTGACCGCGATGCCGCTCGGGGAGGCCTCGTCGGTGGACCACGTGACGAGCGGGTCCGTCAGGCCGTCGCGGCCGCCGACGCCCTCGACCAGCGGCCACCCGTAGTTCGCGCCCGGCTCGATCCGGTTGAGCTCGTCGGTCGTCTCCTGGCCGAACTCGCTCGCGAGCATCGTGCCGTCGGGCGCCCAGGCCAGTCCTTGGACGTTCCGGTGCCCCAGGCTCCACACCGGGCTGGTGGGGTCCGGGTTGCCCGGTGCCGGGTCACCGCCGGGCGTGACCCGCAGGATCTTGCCGGCGAGGGTGGCCGGGTCCTGAGCGGCGGAGGGCTCGCCCGCGTCGCCGGTGCCGACGTAGAGGTGGCCGTCCGGGCCGAAGGCGATCCGCCCCCCGTTGTGGTTGCCGGCCGCGGGGATGCCGGTGAGCACCGGCTCGAGCGCCGCGAGCGTGCCGCCCTCGAGGCGCGCGCGCACCACCTCGTTGCCGTCCGCCGTGGTCCGGTAGAGGTAGACGAGGCGGTCCTGGGCGACGTCCGGCGAGACGGCGATCCCCAGCAGTCCGCCCTCTCCGCGCGCGAGGGTAGACCCGGTGAGCTCCTCGGCGCCCGGTCCGGTCAGCGCGGCCGCGCCGTCGGCGGTGACGAGCAGCACCTGCGCCGAGTCGCGGAGGGTGACCAGCAGCGCGCCGCCCGGCAGGAACGCGAGCCCCCACGGCGTGGTCAGCCCGGTGAGGACGTCCGCGGGGGCGTCCGTCGCGGGGCCGAGCGCAGGCCCGGCCGGGAAGGCACCGCCGTCGCCGGGCATCGACGTCTCTGCCGGCGGCGTCCCGGTCGATGTCGCGGCGCCGGGCGTGGGCGCGTGGAGCGACGGCTCACGCGCCGGAGCCTCTGCGGCACAGCCCACGATCAGGACCGCGACGAGCGCCCCCAGCACGCCCGCAGGCCCACGGGGCAGCCGTCGACCATCCGGGGCGTCCACCCCGTCACCCTCCCCCGCGCGCTCCTGCCGGGCAAGGCGGTCCGTGCGGAGGGGCCCACCCGCGGACGAGTGCCGCGGGTGGGTCGGGGGTGATCGGCTCGCCCGACCGCCTGACGCGGACCGGTCCGGCTGATCGGGGGACGGAGTGACGAGAACGTGCGGCGCGCGGTGCTCGACGGACCTGGATCGCCTCGTACGAGCATCCCTGCAACGCTCCCGCCCCACGCGTCACCTGCGCCGCACGTTCTGGCGCACGACCTCCCGGACGCCGGCCCGCCGGGCGCCGAGCTGCGCGATCACGGCCCGCACCTCGCCGACCGACCTCGCCGTGTCGTGGACGGCGTCCTCGAAGGTGAAGCGCAGCACCGGCAGTCCCAGCAGCGCAGCGACCCGGTCCCGGCGGCGGTCCTCGCGGAACGCCCGGCGGTCGCTGTGGAAGGCGAATCCGTCCACCTCGACGAGCACGACGTCCTCGACGAGCAGGTCCACGCGGCCCACCCCCTCCACCACGACCTGCGGCTCGACCCGAAGCCCGGCCGCCAGCAGACCGAGCCGCACGAAGGTCTCGGGCAGGGACTCGCTGCGAGGGTCGGCCAGGCGCAGCGCCCGGTCGAAGCGGGTCAGTCCGGTCCGTGGCCGGTACCGCTCGAGCTCCGCGGCGTCCGCGACCGCGCGCGTCCGCAGCGCCGCGTCCGCGACGGCGACCACGTCGCGCAGCGGCAGGCAGT
>CAUQTR010000250.1:0-4079 GCA_963521045.1 uncultured Actinotalea sp. | reverse complement strand
CCGCGGCCCAGCTCGTGCTCGCCGGCCACGTGGCGGGCGTGGAGCTCGCGCTCTACCCGGGATCGTGGTCGCACTGGGTGCGCGACCCCGCGCGCCCCGTCGCGACGGGCGACGAGGGCTGAGCGGACGGCTCAGGCGGTCCCCACCGCGCACCACGCGCCCGCCGCCAGCTCGAACGGTGCGGGCGGCAGCAGCGCAGCGCACCGGCGGAGCAGCGCTTGCCTGTGCTCGTCGTCGAGCGTCGCGACGTGCGCGCCGGCCGGTCCGACGCCGAGCGTGAAGGGCTCCCACCACTCCTCGAGCGTCGCGAACCGCACCGTGACCTCCAGCCGCGAGCCGGCGACGTCGGTCAGGCCCGCGGCTGCGAACAGCTCGACGAGCTGTCCCTCACGCGTGCCCGGGAGGGCCGCCTCGTCGCGAGCGCCCGGGTCCAGCTCCCGCACCGCCCGCCAGAACGTCGCGAGCGGGCTCCCCGAGCCGGCGTGGTCCCACACGCACGCCGCGAC
The DNA here is from genome assembly GCA_963521045.1 of uncultured Actinotalea sp. Classification (GTDB taxonomy): domain Bacteria; phylum Actinomycetota; class Actinomycetes; order Actinomycetales; family Cellulomonadaceae; genus Actinotalea. The sequence continues at coordinate 3,573 of CAUQTR010000250.1, read as the reverse complement.
GAGGCCGCCCGCGCGCGTGACCCGGGCCATCTCGGCGATCCCCCGCACGGGGTCGCGCATGAAGTGGACCACCAGCTGGGCGAGCGCCCGGTCGACGACGTCGTCGGCCAGGGGCAGCGCCTCGGCGACCCCCTCGAGGACGGCCACGTCGGGGAAGCGTGCGCGGGCCGCGGCGACGAACGGCTCCGACGGGTCGACGGCGAGGACGTGGTCGCGGCCGAGCCGGCGGACCAGCTCGGCGGTCAGCGCGCCGGGGCCGCACCCGACGTCGAGCGCGTGCTGGCCGGCGCGCACGTCCGCGGCATCCGCGAGGTGCGCAGCGAGCGGCTCGGAGAACCGACCCATGAAGCGGCCGTAAGCCTCGGCCGAGACGTCGAAGGACACGCGCCGACGCTACGCGGGGCGCCGGGGCCGGTGGAAGACCTCCCACCGGCCCGGGGGAGCATCGGGGACGGCTCGTGTCGCGTGCCCGGCCGAGCACGACAGACTGGCGGGATGGAGCCTCAGCCGGTGGAGCCACAGCGGGCCGACGACGTGGACGGATCGCCCGAGCGACCCCGGGGGCGCCGCCTCGGGCGACGCGCGGCCGACCGCCTCGTGGGGGCGGCGGTGATGCTCCTCGTTCTCGTGCTGGCCGCGGTCGCGCTGCTGTGGTCGGTGAGCACCCCGGTCGGCACCGGTACGCCCGTCGCGGACGACCCGCCGCTGCCCGGCGCGACGACGGGCGAGCCGCCGGTCGACCTCGAGCCGGGCGAGATCTGGTCGACCGGGCTCGTGCTCGACGCCGCGACGGTCGCCACCCCCGACGGCGCGCTGCACGACGTCGAGGCCGTGGGTCAGGACGTCCGCACCGGCCCGGACGGCCTCGTCGCGGGCTCGCTCAGCGTCGACGCCACGGTGCCGTTCGACCTCGTGGCGACCCAGATCGCCGACGACGTCGTCGTCGGGCCCGGCCCGGACGGCCTCGCGTCGGTAACCCGCACCGTCGCCGTCCTCGGGCGGGAGGTGACGGTGGTCGCGACGGGCACGGTGACGGTCGAGTCCGGGCTGCTGGTGGTCGAGCCGCGCACCATCGACGTCGGCGGCCCCGCCTTCCTCGCGGGCCTGCTCGGCGCGGCCGCCCGCCAGGTCGTGACCATCGAGCACGAGATCGTCGGCCTGCCCGAGGGCCTCGTGCTGCGCGAGGTCGCCGTGCAGCAGGACGGCTTCCGCGCGTCCCTGACCGGCGAGGACGTGCGCCTCCCCACGCAGGTCGGCTGAGTCGTCGCCCGGCGTCAGCCCTGCGGCCGGACGGCCGCCGCGAGATCCGCGCGCAGCTCGTCCGCGGTGCGCCGCGGACCGTAGGCGGGGGTACCGGGCTGGATCCGCCAGCTCTCCGCGAGGGACTCGAGCTCGACGACGTCGAACCCGAACGCGTCGACGAGCTTCGCGACCTGCGCGCGGGCGTCCGCGTGGTCGGACGCCAGCACGAGCGCGCGGCGGTCCGGGGTCCCGGCGGGCTGCGCGTCCTCGGTGAGTTCGACGGCCCCGATGTGGTTGAACGCCTTGACGACGTGCGACGTGGGCAGGCGCTGCTGGAGCAGCTCGCTGCTCGTGACCTGCTCGGCGTCGAGCTCGGGCACGTGCCCGTCGCGCTGCCAGTAGTAGTTCGTCGTGTCGACCACGACCTTGCCGGCGAGCGGCTCGACGGGCACCGTGCGGATGGCGTGCAGCGGCACGGACAGGACGACGAGGTCGCCCGCCTCGGCCGCCTCGGCCGGTGTGCCGGCCCGGGCCCGGTCGCCCAGCTCCGCGACGAGGTCGACGAGGGTCAGGGGCCCGCGGGAGTTGCTCACGACGACGTCGTGCCCCAGGCGCGTCGCGAGGCGCGCGAGCTGGGAGCCGATGTTGCCGCTGCCGATGAGTCCGAGAGTGGTCACGCGGGTAGCAACGCGTGGCCGACGGCGGAATTCCCCGCCGGCCACGCGTCGTACGCCCGCGACCGGCGCCGTCAGCGCGCGGAGATCTCGGCGAGCTCGGTCGTGAAGCAGGCCGGGCTCGTGGTGCCGGGGGGTGCGGTCGCCGCGGCGGCCACGCTCGTGCGCAGCGCCTCGAGCGAGGCCGGCTCCGCCACGATCCGCCAGTCCTGCCGCGAGGCGACGTCGAACCACGTCAGGCCGATGGCCTGCGGCGTCGCGGCGAGGCCGGCGACGAGGTCGCGGATCATCGCCGGTCGGTTCGGGCCAGGGAGCACGCCGCTCTCGGCGACGAACAGCGGCGCACCGGGCGCGACCTCGGCGAGCCGGGTCACCGTCGGGGCGGCGGAGCGGGCCCACGTGTCGGTCGACTGGTCGAAGTAGACGCTGAGACCGACCCAGTCGACGTACGCGTCGCCGGGGTAGTAGGGGGCGACGTCGCGGATGGAGGGGCCGTCGAGCGTGGCCGGGGACCACAGCCAGCCGGCGTCGACGCCCGCGGAGGTGAACAGGTCGTGCACGTGGCGGTAGGCCGCGACGTAGTCGGCCGCGGTGTTGCCGTTGACCCCCGCCCCCCACGGGTACCAGGACCCGTTCATCTCGTGCGCGAAGCGCAGCACGACGGGGTGGCCGAGGTCGCGCAGCCGGGCCGCCTGGGCGTGCAGGTAGGTGTCGTGCTGCCCGGCCGCGATGGCGCGCAGCGGGTACCGGTTCTCGCGCGGAACGGTCGGGTCCCAGGGCTCGAGCGTGATGAGCGGGAGGCGGCCCGCGTCGGCCATCGTGCGCAGCGCGGGCACGTTGAACGGGTACTTGAACGAGGTGAAGGTCAGCCCGACGTCGGCGGTGCGACCCAGCGCCGTCTCGAACCGGCGCAGGTTGTCGAGCGTGTTCGGCTGGCCGGTGGTGAAGACGCCGAGGCCCAGGCGCTGCTCGCAGGCCGCCGTCTCGGTGAGGGTCGTGTCGGTGAGGGTCGTGGCCGTGCCGCCGGTCGAGGCCGGTCGTGCCGTCCCGGCGGCCATCGGGGCGCCGCTCACGAGCGTCGCCGCGAGCGCGAGGGCGACGGCTCCGAGCCGGGCCGGTCCTCGACGGGCTCGCGGGGGACGGGCGGGTGCTGCGGTGTGGTGGTGCACGGTGGTTCTCCTGGTTCCCGCGACCGGACTCGCTCCGGCGCGCCCGACCCATCGGCCGCGCGCTCCGGTGCGGTGAGCACCGTGGCGGGTGAGATCGACCGGGCAGCGTTGGCGCGAGGCTCTCGGACCGGGCGCGGCCCGCCCGCCGCGCACGGGTCAGTCGTCGTCGTCGCTGTCGTCGTCACCGTCGTCGTCGGACTCGACGAGGGTCGGGATGCCGTCCACGCACGTCGCGCGGACCTTCGTCTCCGACTCGCCCTGCGTGAGCTCGATCTCGACGTGCTCCGGCCCGGCGCCCTTGACCTCGACGGCCCAGCCGTCGGCCGGGGTCGCGTAGAGCAGTGCGCCAGCCGCCCCGTCGCACTGCACGGAGACCTGGCCGCCGGTCACGTCCCAGGTCCGTGCGACGGGGGCGGTCGCCGGCGGGGCGGTCGCCGGCGACGTCGTCCCGACCGGCGTCTGGGTCGGCGTCACCGGGGGCGCCGCGC
>CAUQTR010000249.1:0-4098 GCA_963521045.1 uncultured Actinotalea sp. | reverse complement strand
GCCCCGTCGCCGATGCGACGCAGCGCACGACCGGCGAGGTCCGCATCCAGGTCCCACTCGCGCGAGCCGGGGAGCGCGTCCGGCCGGCACCGGCGGCACGCGCGGAACCCCGCCGCGACGCAGGCCGCCGCCGTCGTGTGGAACTGGCAGTTCTCCGCCTTCGGGGTGCGCGAGGGGCACGACGGGCGGCAGTAGATCCCGGTGCTCAGCACGGCCACGAACAGCCGACCGTCGAAGCGCGGGTCGCGCCCCTGGACGGCGCGGTACGCGACGTCCCGGTCGAGCGTCGGGGCGGGTGGCGAGGGCGGGGTCACGTGCCCATCCTGCCGCCGGCCCGGGCGCCGGGCTGGCGGGATCCGGACATGGCCGTCGGCCGGCAGCGGCCGCCGTCGGGCTCAGGCGTCCAGGGCCCGCTGGCTCGGCACCCCGAGGAGGCTGCGGACCTCAGCCTCGCGGTAGCGGCGATGGCCGCCCAGCGTGCGGATCGCACTGAGCCGGCCCGAGGTGGCCCAGCGCGTGACCGTCTTCGGGTCCACGCGGAACATCGCCGCCACCTCGGACGGGGTGAGCAGTGCTTCCGGTTCGGACGGACGAGCGGGCACGTCAGCCTCCTTCGACGAGGTCGGGCTGCACGCGCTGCGCGCTGCCCGACAGTGGTCACTGCGTCGTGACGTCAGATGCGGTGCTGCCTGGGTGACCGTGGGGGACGAGCACCCGAAGCACCGTACATCGGGCACACCGGACAGAACGCTCCGCCGTCCCGCACGGCCACCGGCGTGTCTCGGCCGACCGCGGGAGTGTCGCCGTCGTCCGCGGCGGTCGCGCGGCCTCGCGGCGGCGTCCGGGTGAAGAGGGGGTGAAGACCGGTGGCGGACCCGTGCGCGTGACGGCCGCGAGTCGCCGGAACATCCCCGGACCATGTAGCGTTACCCCACGACGAGAACCAGTACCCCGGGGCCGCACGTGACTGCACGGTGCCGCCCCGCTTCTACGTTATAGAGGGGGTCGATGCCATGGGGCGCGGCCGTCAGAAGGCGAAGCAGACGAAGGTCGCTCGCGAGCTCAAGTACTCGAGCTACGAGCCGAACTATCGAGCCCTCGAGCAGGAGCTCACGTCTGGACCCCGCCGAAGCGACCTGGTCACCGAGACCCGGACCAGCACGGACTCCCTCGACGACGTCGACGAGTTCGCGGACTGGGCGGGCGACGACCGCTGACGTCACCGGCGCACGCGCCGGCGCCGGCGCTTTGCCGTGCCCCGGGTGTCGCCGGGCGCGTCAGCACGCGCGGTAGGCGGCGTCAGGACGCGCGGTAGCTCCCGCGCAGCGCGACGGCCCCGCCGTCGACACCCTTGGTACCGCGGACGACGTCGGGCCCGGTCGAGCCGTCGTCGGCCCGCACCGTGCCGAGCACCCACGCGGGGACACCCGACGCCGCGAGCCGCGTCAGCGCGGCGTCGGCACCGTCGGCCCCCACGACGGCGACCATGCCCACCCCGAGGTTGAGCGTCCGCTCCAGGTCGGCCCACGGCACGTCGCCCAGGCGACGGACGAGCTCGAACACCGGCGGGACGACCCACGAGGAGCGCTCGACGTCGGCCAGCAGGCCGGCGGGCAGCACCCGCGCCAGGTTGGCGGCGAGGCCGCCACCGGTGACGTGGCTGTAGGCGTGGACCCGCGCGGCGTCGTCGGCCGCGAGCTCGAGGCACGGGCGCGTGTACAGGCGCGTCGGCTCGAGCAGCTCGAGGCCCAGCGCGCGGCCGAGCTCGGGCACGTCCCGCTCGAGCCCCCACCCGGCGACCTCGAGAACCCGGCGGACGAGCGAGTAGCCGTTGGAGTGCAGGCCGGACGAGGCCATCGCCAGCACGACGTCGCCGTCGCGCACGCGATCCGGGCCGAGCACGGCGTCGGCCTCGACGATGCCCGTGGCCGCGCCTGCGACGTCGTAGTCGTCGGGCCCGAGCAGGCCGGGGTGCTCGGCGGTCTCACCACCCACCAGGGCGGTCCCCGTCTCGGCGCACGCGAGAGCGATGCCGCGCACGATGGCGGCCACCCGCTCCGGGACCACCCGCCCGGTCGCGATGTAGTCCGTCATGAACAGCGGCTCGGCGCCGACCACGACGATGTCGTCGACCACCATGCCGACGAGGTCGAAGCCGATCGTGTCGTGGACGTCGAGGGCCTGGGCGATCGCGACCTTCGTGCCCACGCCGTCCGTCGACGTCGCGAGCAGCGGGCGCCGGAAGCGGGTCACCGCGGAGAGGTCGTAGAGACCGGCGAAGCCGCCGACGCCGCCGATGACCTGCGGACCGTGCGTCGCGCGCACCGCGTCCTTCATCAGCTCGACGGCCCGGTCGCCCGCCTCCGTGTCGACGCCGGCCGAGGCGTAGGTGACCTGCGCTCCCGTCGGCCGCGGCGCGTCGGCCACGTCCCCCGGTCGCCCGCCCGTCACGGGTGCTCGAGCGCGCCGGCGCCCCCGGACGCGGTGACCAGCGTGGGGAGCCCGTCCTCGGGTGCGCCCAGCGGCAGCTCGCTCTGCTCGACGAGGGTCCGGCCGAGGCGGTCGGCGGACGGCAGCTCGATCGGGTACTTCCCGGTGAAGCACGCGGTGCACAGCTGGGACGCCGGCTGCTCGGTCGCCTCGATCATTCCCTCGAGCGAGATGTAGCCGAGCGAGTCGGCGCCGATCGACCGGCCGATCTCCTCGGGCGAGAGGCCCGGGGCGATGAGCTCGGCGCGCGAGGCGAAGTCGATGCCGTAGAAGCACGGCCACTTCACGGGAGGGGACGAGATGCGCACGTGGACCTCGGCCGCGCCCGCCTCACGGAGCATGCGCACGAGCGCGCGCTGGGTGTTGCCGCGGACGATCGAGTCGTCGACCACCACGAGGCGCTGGCCGCGGATGACGTCGCGCAGCGGGTTGAGCTTGAGCCTGATGCCGAGCTGTCGCAGGGTCTGCGACGGCTGGATGAAGGTGCGCCCGACATAGGCGTTCTTGGTCAGGCCCTGCGCGTAGCGGATGCCCGACTCGGCCGCGTAGCCGATCGCCGCGGGCGTGCCCGACTCCGGCACCGGGATGACGAGGTCCGCCTCGACCGGGAACTCCCGGGCGAGCGTGCGGCCCATCTGCACGCGCGCGGCGTGCACGGACCGGTCGGCGATCGTCGTGTCGGGGCGCGCGAGGTAGACGTACTCGAACGCGCAGCCCGTCGGGGTGGCGGGGGCGAACCGCTGGCTGCGCAGGCCGTCGGCGTCGATGGTCAGCAGCTCGCCCGGCTCGACCTCGCGCACCAGCGAGGCACCCACGATGTCCAGGGCCGCCGTCTCGCTCGCGACGACCCAGCCACGCTCGAGCCGTCCGAGCACGAGCGGCCGGACACCGTGCGGGTCGCGCGCCGCGTAGAGCGTGTTCTCGTCCATGAAGACGAAGCAGAAGGCCCCGCGCAGACGCGGCAGGACCTCGAGGGCCGTGGCCTCGAGCGTGTGATCGGGGTCGCCGGCGAGCAGCGCCGTGACGAGCGCCGTGTCCGTCGTCGTGCCGCGGGCGATCTCGCCCCGCCGGCGCGAGCCGTAGCGCTCGGCGACGAGCTCGACGAGCTCGGCGGTGTTCGTGAGGTTGCCGTTGTGGCCGAGCGCGACCGTGCCGCCCGCCGTCGGGCCGAGGGTCGGCTGCGCGTTCTCCCACGTCGACGCGCCCGTCGTGGAGTAGCGCGTGTGCCCGATGGCGATGTGCCCGGTCAGCGCGTTGAGCGCGGTCTCGTCGAAGACCTGGGACACCAGCCCCATGTCCTTGTAGACGAGGAGCTGCTCGCCGTTCGAGGTCGCGATGCCTGCCGACTCCTGGCCGCGGTGCTGCAGCGCGTAGAGCCCGAAGTAGGTGAGCTTGGCGACCTCCTCGCCCGGGGCCCAGACCCCGAAGACGCCACAGGCGTCCTGAGGACCTTTCTCACCGGGAAGCAGGTCATGGGTCAGTCGTCCGTCTCCGCGGGCCACGGCCTCATGCTCGCACACGCCCGGGGCTCGGGTCGCGCCGCGCCCGCCAGGTGGGCGCACGTCGCGTCCAGGGAGCTCCGCGACTCGGGGCCGCAGGGCTCAGGGC
>CAUQTR010000248.1:0-4102 GCA_963521045.1 uncultured Actinotalea sp. | reverse complement strand
GCACCGTGAGGCGGTCGGCGGCGTCCGGCGCGCGCTCGGCGACCGTCACGGGCAGCCGGGCGGCCAGCGCCGGGTCGATCTCGACGGCGACGACGTCGGCGCCCGCCTCGAGCAGGCCGAGCGTCAGCGAACCGAGCCCCGGACCGATCTCGACGACGCGCTCGCCCGGGGTCACCCGTGCCGTGCGGACGATCTTGCGCACCGTCCCGGCGTCGACGACGAAGTTCTGGCCCCAGGACTTCGTCGGGCGGATGCCCAGACGCCCTGCCAGGTCCCGGATCTGCGCGGGGCCCAGCAGGGCGTCAGGTGTCATGCGGACGAGCCTAGGCTCAGCGCAGGCCCAGCTTGGACGAGCAGTGCGGCCACTGGCCCCAGCCCGACCGTGCCTGGAGCGCGATGGCGCGCTCGGTCTGCTCGGCCGGCGACGCCTCGGAGGGCAGGCCGCTGCCGCCGACCGACTGCCACGTGCCCACCGAGAACTGGTAGAGCCCGTGGTAGAGGCCGTTGCGCGAGACGATCGTCGGGTTGCCGCCCGACTCGCACTGCGCGAGCGCCGCCCAGACGTCACCGGTCGGCAGCGCACCCTCGCCGCCACCCGTCCCGGCCGGGGCCGCGGCGACGGGCGCACGGCGCACCACCGGGCGCTCCTTCGTGCCCTGCTGCACCACCTCGGTCACGGGCAGTCGCGTGACGCCGTCGCTGAGCAGCATGCGCGACTCCTCGACGCCGTCGACGAGCACGACGCGGTGCACCGTCGCGCGCTCGCCCGGCGCACCGGCGACGGCGGTCCGGGTCTCACCCGTGAACAGCTCGGCCGTCTGCTCGGTGACGCTCTCGAACGGCACCTCGGCCAGCGTGGTCTGCTCCTCGGCGACCACACGCTGGACCGTGACCGTCAGCGGACCGTCGGCCGGACGGCTCACGTGCACGCGGTCCAGGTCCCCGACGGTGACCTCGAGGTCGGCGAGGAGGCTCTCGAGGTCGGTGGCCTCGGTCGGCTCGTGGGCGACGCCGTCCGCGACGACGGTCACCGGACCGGCGAGCCGCACCGGCAGGGCCGCCCGGCCCGAGGCAGCCGAGCGCGACGCGACGAGGCGGACGTCCTGACCGCGGGCCTCGAGCGAGGCGAGCGCCTCGTCCGCGTCGAGCGCCGTCGTCCACACCATGGTCTCGCTGCCGTCGGTGAGCACGGCGACCTGACGGGCGTGACGGACGACGATCTCGCCACCGTCACGGGGCTCGTCGCCCGTCGAGGGGGCGACCGTGTCGCGCTCCCCGATCTCGATGCCCTGCTCGGCCAGCACGGACTCGACGGTGCCGGCGAACGTGGTGAGCTCGATGACCTGGCCGTCCACGTCGAGGGTCACGGTCTTGTGAGCGTCGGCTACGGCGAGCGTCCCACCGGTGAGCACGAGGGCGCTCGCCACGGTCGCGGCCGCGAGCACGCGGCGGCGGTTCCGGGAGGGCCGGTGCGGGGCGGCACCGGTTGTGCCGGGGGCACCGGGGGCGGCGGGATCGGCAGGTGCGGGGGTCGTGCCGAGCTCGGGCTCGGCGGCCGGGGCGTGCCCGGTGGGTCGGAGGGCGCGGCGCAGGTCGAAGCGGGTCACGGGGTTCCAGACGTCGTGCTGTCCGGGCACAGGGTCCAGGCACGCCACGAGTCGCACGTGGCACCCGGTGGGCGCGGTGCCGCGAGGCGGCACGTCCACCGGCCCGGACACCCTGATCCGGCCGTCACGGCGGGCCGGGGGTGGCTCGCCGGCCGCATCCGGCACCGGGCGTCCGGGGCCTGCCCGGACGTCCGGGCTCAGCCACACGGCGCACCGGGATCCCGGGAGCGACATGCGACCGTAACCGATCCGTGACCTGAGGCCAAGAGACGGGGCTCACACGCACCGGTCCGCACCACTGCCGCACCGGACGCGAGCGCTTCGCGACCGCTTCACCGGCAGGCCCTCGCCGCGGCGCCGTGACAGTACCGGGCGGGCCGGGCAGGGCCGGTCGGGTTCGGGCGGGGCTCAGTACCAGTTGCGGGCGACGGAGTGCGCCCAGGCGCCGCACGGGTCGCCGTAGCGACCCTCGATGTAGCCGAGGCCCCAGGTGATCTGGGTCGCCGGGTTCGTCGCCCAGTCGGCGCCGGCGGAGGCCATCTTCGAGCCGGGGAGCGCCTGCGGGATGCCGTGCGCACCGCTCGAGGCGTTGTGGGCGTCCACGCGCCAGCCGCTCTCCTTGGACCACAACGAGTCCAGGCAGGCGAACTGGTCCTCGCCCCAGCCGCGCGCCAGCACCATCTCGAGCGCGATCGCACGCGCGGTGCCCGGCTCCACGGGCGGACCCCCCGGTGCGGTCCGGACGGCCTCGACCGGCTTGGTGCCCACGCGGACGACCTGGTTCACCGCGGGTGAGACGACCGACTCGGCGAGCACCGTGCGGCCGATCTCGACACCGCTGACCTCGTAGGCGACGAAGGTCACGACGCGGCTGCCCTCGGCGCCCTCGACGGCGACCTCCTCGGTGCCCACCACGAGGTCCGGGTCCTCCTCGCGCACGACCTCGAAGGGCTGCACGGTCGTCTCGGTGCGGGTCACGCTCGCCACCCGCGTGACCAGGACGGCCAGGCCGTCGACGGCCACGGAGTCGAGGGGTGCGGAGACCTGGTCGCGCTCGCCCAGCACGACGCCGGCCTCGAGCATCACCTCGCGGACCGTCGACGCGGTGGTGCTCAGCTCGGTGGTCGCCCCGTCCACGGTGACCGTGACGTGCTTCGGCGTCGAGAGCCGCAGGACGGCGCGCCCGAGCGGCGCCGACCGGGAGGCCGAGGCCCGCACGCCGTCGCGCAGGCCCAGGTCGGCCAGGACCTCCTCGACCGTCAGGGCGGTCGTGACGATCGTGCTGCGCTCGCCGTCGACCTCGACCACGACCTCGCGCGCGTGGCGCACGACGATCTCGGCCTCGTCCGCCACGAGGCTGCCCCGCGCCGGGGCCACGAGGTCCGCCTCGCTCACCTCGACACCGTGCCCGGCGAGGACGTCCTCGACGGTGCGACCGAACGCCGAGACCGTGGCGACCTCGCCGTCGACGTCGAGCGTGACCGTCTTGTGCAGCACCGCGAACGCGCTCGTCCCGCCCACCACCAGGGCCAGCACCACCGCCTGCGCCGCGAGGCGCCCTCGTTCGGCCCACCGGCCGGTCGGCCGGGACGCGGTCGAGGAGGGGCGCACGGGGGTCCTGTCGTCGGGGGCACGGGCGGGCCGACCCCGGGCCGCGGGGCGCCTGCAGCTCAGGCGATCACGGCCAGGTGGACTCTCGTCGGGGCGGTCCGGCGCTCGACGGTAACGGAAAGGACACGACGGCGGGTAGTCGGGTCGGGGCTCTTCACCCCCGATTCCCGGCGTGTCGCCGGGCGGCGCACGGCCGGACGGGACTCACCAGGGACCGTAGACCTGCTCCGCCGTGCGCCAGACGGTGCGGCACAGCGTCGTGAGGTCCACGTCGAGCGTGGCGGCCACGGAGCGCGCGGTGAGGCCGACGAGGTACGGGGCGTTGGGCCGCCCGCGGTACGGGTGCGGCGTGAGGTAGGGCGCGTCCGTCTCGAGGAGCACCTGGCCCAGGGGGACGGCGCGCAGCGCCTCGCGCAGACCGTCCGCGGCGCCGAACGTCACGGTCCCCGCGAACGAGAGGTACCAGCCTCGGTCGGCGCACAGCCGCGCCATCGCGGCATCGCCGGAGAAGCAGTGGAAGACCGTGCGCTCGGGGGCCCCGTCCCGCTCGAGGACGTCCAGCACGTCGTCGTGCGCGTCCCGGTCGTGGATCTGCAGGGCGAGGCCCAGCTCCTTCGCGAGCGCGATGTGGGCCCGGAAGGACGCACGCTGGACGGCGCGCCCCCGCTCCCCCGTGCGGAAGTGGTCGAGGCCGGTCTCGCCGATCGCCCGGATCCGCTCGGTCCCCCGCGCCAGCGCCTCGATCTCGGCGAGCGCGTCGTCGAGCGGCACCGCGTGGTGCTCGCGTGGGGCCGGCTCCAGGCCGTCGGGGCCGACCTCGCGCACCCCGGCGTGCAGCGGCGCCTCGTTGGGGTGCAGCGCGACCGCGCCGAGCAGGGCGGGGT
>CAUQTR010000247.1:0-4114 GCA_963521045.1 uncultured Actinotalea sp. | reverse complement strand
GACCTCGGGCGCGGCCTCGGCGAGCGCCGTGTCGACCTGCCGGGCCGCCTTGTCGAGGGCGCGCTGCTCCTGGGCGACCCCGCGGGCCGTCAGCTCGAGCGGCTCCGCCAGCCGCTGCTCGGCGACGTCGACGATGGCGAGCACCGTGAGCACGCCCGCGTCGCGCAGGGCGTTGCGCTCCTCGAGCGTCTGCTCGTCGGCGTGCCCGACCAGGGTGCCGTCGACGTACACGTAGGCGGCCGGGACAGCACCCACGATCGTCGCCACGCCGTCGCGCAGGTCCACCGCCACGCCGTCCCGACCGATGACGACGCGCTCGGCGGGGACGCCGGTGCTCACGGCCAGGTCGGCGTTGGCGCGCAGGTGCTTGGACTCGCCGTGCACCGGCATGACGTTGCGCGGGCGGACGATGTTGTAGCAGTAGACGAGCTCCCCGGCGCTGGCGTGGCCGGAGACGTGCACCTGGGCGTTGCCCTTGTGCACCACGGTCGCGCCCCGGTCGGTGAGCTTGTTGATGATCCCGTAGATCGCCGTCTCGTTGCCCGGGATGAGCGAGCTCGCCAGGAGGACGGTGTCGCCCTGGGCGAGCGTGATCTGGTGGTCGCCGTTCGCCATCCGCGACAGCGCCGCCATCGGCTCTCCCTGCGAGCCCGTGCAGACCAGGGTCACCTGCTGGTCGGGCAGGGACTTCAGGGTCGCGTCGTCGACGACGAGGCCGTCGGGGACGACCAGGTGCCCGAGGTCGCGGGCGATGCCCATGTTGCGGACCATCGAGCGCCCGACGAACCCGACCTTGCGCCCGTGCGCGTGCGCGGAGTCGAGGATCTGCTGGATCCGGTGCACGTGGCTCGCGAAGCTCGAGACGATGACGCGACGCGGCGCCGTCGCGAACACCCGGTCGATCGCCGGCGCGAGGTCCCGCTCGGAGAGCGTGAAGCCGGGGACCTCGGCGTTGGTGGAGTCGGTGAGGAACAGGTCGACGCCCTCCTCGCCGAGCCGCGCGAAGTGGCGCAGGTCGGTGATGCGGCGGTCGAGCGGGAACTGGTCCATCTTGAAGTCGCCGGTGTGGAGCACGAGGCCGGCGCGGGTGCGCACGGCCACGGCGAGGCCGTCGGGGATCGAGTGGTTGACCGCGACGAACTCCAGCTCGAACGCGCCCGCGTTGTGCGTGCCGCCCGCTTGGACCTGCACGGTCCGGGGCGTGATGCGGTGCTCGCGGAGCTTGGCGGCGACGAAGGCGAGCGTCAGCTCGGACCCGATCACGGGGATGTCCGGGCGCTCGCGCAGCAGGTACGGCACGCCGCCGATGTGGTCCTCGTGCCCGTGGGTGAGCACGATGGCGGCGACGTCGTGGAGCCGGTCCCGGATCGAGGAGAAGTCCGGGAGGATGACGTCGATGCCCGGCTGGTGGTCCTCGGGGAAGAGGACGCCGCAGTCGATGACGAGGAGCTGGCCGTCGATCTCCAGGACGGTCATGTTGCGGCCGATCTCGCCGAGGCCGCCCAGCGGCGTGACCCGCAGGGTGCCCGGCGTGAGCGTGGGCGGCGTGGACAGGTCCATCGTCGAGGCGATCTGCATGGCGGTCTCTCTCTGTTGCGTCTGCGTCTGGGTCTGCGGCCGGCGGGCGGCGGCCCTGGTCCGCCTCATCGCGAGCCGGCCGGCAGGGGTTCGAGGGTGAGCTCGGGGATCTCGCGCTGGAGCGACCGGACGCGCCAGGTGTCGCGGAACAGTGCCAGCCGTGTGCCATCGGCCTTGCGGACGAGCTCCACGCCCTGGCGCCCGGCGAGCCGTCGCGCGTCGTCCTCCGTGGCCAGGCGGGCCAGGCCGTACTCGAGCCGTTCCGTGCGGGTCGGCGCGTTGAACTCGTGCTCCATGCGGAAGGACGCGACCTCGAACTGCAGCGGGCCGACGGCGGCCAGGATGGGGGCCCCGTCGCCCCGTGCCTCGGAGACGAGCACCTGGACCACGCCCTCCTGCTCGAGCTGGGCGATCCCGCGGCGGAACTGCTTCGACCGGCCGGGATCGGCCACGCGCGCCGAGACGAAGTGCTCGGGCGCGAACGTCGGCATCGGGGGATACGCCACCGCCGGCCCGGCCGGTGCGTACAGGGTGTCGCCCACGCTGAGGTTCGTCGCGTTGACCAGGCCCACGACGTCGCCCGGGTACGCGGTGTCCACGACGTCGCGCGAGCGGCCGAACACCGACAGGGCGTACTTGGTCGCGAAGGGCCGCCCCGTGGCCGCGTGGGTCACCACCATGCCGCGCTGGAACTCGCCGGAGCAGACGCGGACGAAGGCCAGGTGGTCGCGGTGGTGCGGGTCCATGCCGGCCTGCATCTTGAACACGAACCCGCTGAACGGTGCGTCGACGGCGCGCGCCGTCCCGTCGCGGCCACTGCGGGCGGACGGGGGTGGGGCGAGCTCCGCGATCGCGTCGAGGAGCTGTCGCACGCCGATGTTCGCGAGCGCGGCACCGAAGAGGAGCGGGGTCGTCCGGCCCGCCATGAAGGTGTCCGCGTCCAGCGGGTCGAGCAGGGCCAGGGTCTCCGCGGCGTGGTCGACGGCCGGGGCGCCCAGGCGCGTGCGGGCCTCGTCGAGCGTCAGGTCCTCCTCCTCGGCCAGCGCGGCGCCGCCGGGTGCCCTGCGGTAGCGGGTCACGGTGCCGGTGCGCGCGTCCATGAGCCCGCGGAGGTCGCCGGCCTCGCCGACCGGCCATGTGAGCGGGGTCGCGGTGAGGCCGATGCGGTGCTCCAGCTCGTCGCACAGGGCGAGCGCGTCGCGGCCCGGACGGTCCCACTTGTTGACGAAGGTGATGACGGGGATGCCCCGACGTCGGCACACCTCGAACAGCTTGAGGGTCTGCGGCTCGAGCCCGCGGGCGGCGTCGAGGAGCATCACGGCGGCGTCGACCGCCGTGAGCACCCGGTAGGTGTCCTCGGAGAAGTCCGCGTGGCCGGGGGTGTCGAGCAGGTTGACGACCACGTCACCGAAGGCGAACTGCAGGGCGGCGGACGTGATGGAGATGCCGCGCTTCTGCTCGATCTCGAGCCAGTCGGACACGACCCCGGAGCGCCCGTGCTTGCCGTGCACCGCACCGGCCTCGGTGATCACCCGCGCGTGCAGCGCGAGCGCCTCGGTGAGCGTCGACTTCCCCGCGTCGGGGTGGGAGATGACGGCGATGCTGCGTCGCCGTCGTGCCTGGTCGCGGACGGAGAGGTCCGGCATCTCGTCGAGACCCATGGTGCCTTCCGTCGGGACGGCCAGCCTACCGCGGCGGCCGGCTGCCTCGGCCCGCGGTCGCCAGGTACACGGTGTTCTGCGACGTGCTGCCCTGCAGCGGGTTCGCGAAGTCCACCACGTGGGCCGCGGCGTCCGGGAACGGTGCGCGCATCGTGGCGAGGAAGTCCTCGTCCGGCGGGTCGTTCGACCACAGCGCGACGACGCCGCCGGGCGCGAGGTGACCGGCCAGCCGGCGGAGCCCGGCCTCGGAGTAGAGGCTCGCGTTCGTCGGGTGCAGCACGTGCCGGGGGGAGTGGTCGATGTCGATGACGACGGCGTCGAAGGTGCGGGCCACCGTCCCGCCGTCCAGGGGACGGCCCTCGGCGACCATCGCGAAGAAGTCGCCGACCACCATCCGGGTCCGTGCGTCGGAGGTGAGCTCGGCGCCGCCGGGCACCAGGCCGCGCCGGTGCCACTCCACGACCTCGCTCAGCGCCTCCACCACGACGAGCTCCCGGACGCGGGCGTCGGCGAGCACGGCGTGCGCCGTGAAGCCCAGGCCCAGCCCGCCCACGACGACGTCGACGTCCCGCTCGGTGGAGACGTGGGCGAGCGCCAGGGTCGCGAGCGCCACCTCGCCCTCGGTGAAGGCGTCGGACATGAGGAAGTCGTCGTCGAGCTTGACCTCGTAGATCCACGGCTCGTCGGGCGCGCCGGGTGGCCGCCGCCGCCTGAGGCTGATGACGCCGAGCGGGGTCGGCGACCAGGCGAGCTCCTCGAACCGGCTCATGCGCGGGTCGAGGGCGTGCGGTCGTTCCACGGTGTCATGGGGCTCTCCTGTCCTCGAGGGCCCACGGTGCCACGCCCCTCGGGGGCCCACAGTGCCACTCCGCGGC
>CAUQTR010000246.1:0-4137 GCA_963521045.1 uncultured Actinotalea sp. | reverse complement strand
GGGCGGTCCCGGCGGCGGCCGCGGCCGGTGCGAACGCCACGAAGACGCCGGCGCCGAGCATCGAGCCGACCCCGATGCCCGTGGCGTCGAGGAGTCCGAGGCGGCGCGCCAGCCGACCGGGTGCGGGTGGGGTCACGGGCGGCTCACGCGGACTCGCGCACGACCACCTCGGCGCCGAAGATGCGCGGCTCGAACGACGTCGTCTGCCCGGAGATCTGGTCGAGCAGCAGCTCGCCGGCGACCCGGCTCATCTCGACCACGGGGTTGCTCATGGTCGTCAGCGGGGGCGCCGTCGACGCGGCGACGCCCAGGTCGTCGAACCCGATCAGCTTGATGTCCCCCGGCACGGAGCGCCCGCGCCGCGCCAGCACGCCCAGCGCACCCGCGGCCATGAGGTCGGAGGCGGCGAAGACGCCGTCGACGTCCGGGTGCGCCTCGAGCAGGCGCTCCATCGCGGCGGCACCGCTCGCCGACGTGAAGTCGCCGCGCACCATGGCCTCGTCCGGCAGGTGCGCCGCCGCCAGGGCCTGGCGCCAGCCCGCCAGGCGGTCCACGCCGGCCGCCATGTCGAGCGGGCCCGCGATGGTCGCGATCCGCCGGCAGCCCCGGCTGATGAGGTGCTCGGTCGCGCGCCGACCGCCGAGCTGGTTGTCGACGTCGACGTACTGCATCGGCCGGGGGGCGGCCCACGGCCGGCCGACGAACACGCAGGGCAGGCGCGACTCGGCCAGCACGGAGTCGAGCGCGTCGTCGCGGTGGTGGGACACGATCACGGCGCCGTCCACGTGACCGTTGCGCAGGTAGCGGCCGGTGCGGTGGGCCTCCTCGCCCCTGCGGGCGATGAGCAGGATGAGCTGGATCTCCGTGTCGACGAAGGCGGCGCTCAGCCCTTGCAGCGTCCCGGCGAAGTACGGGTCGGTCAGCACCTTCTCGTCCGGCTCCGGCACCACGAGCGCGACGGAGTCGGTGCGCCGGGTCACGAGCGAGCGCGCCGCGCGGTTGGGCGTGTAGCCGAGCTCGACGACGGCGCTGTCGACCGCCGCCTGGGCCTCCGGGCTGACCTTGAGGCCGCCGTTGATGGCTCGTGACGCGGTGGACCGGGAGACACCTGCGCGCTCGGCGACCTCCTCGAGCGTGGGTGCGTGGCGCTGGGGGCGCAGGTCGCCGTCGGACGCGGAGCCGCTGGGGTGGAGCCCGGCCGTCATCGGCGTCGTCCTTCCTGCGTGCCCACGGGCTGGGTGGTGACCACGGGGGACCGGCCGTTCAGCGCCGCAGCCACGCGGCGCCGGTGCGCTCCTCGGCCGCGATCGCGGCGCGCACGGCCTGGGCCGTCGCCTCCTCCACCGCGCTCGCGAAGAGCGGGACCGAGGCCTTGAGGTCGCCCTCGAACACCTGCACCGTGGTGCCGTCCTCCTGCGCCGTCAGCCGGAGGGTGCCCGTCATCCGGACGGGCGCGCCGAGGATCTCGACGACCACGGTCCCGTGCCGCCCGGATGCGGTCGGGGGCTCCCAGGCCTCGACCTGCCGCACCTCGAGGCTGGCGCCGACGAGCGAGCGGAACTGCGCGGGGATGCCGTCGGTGGGCATCTGGCGGCGCGTGGTCACGGTGAACGCCTCGTCCGGCCCGCCCACCACGTCGACCTGCTGCGAGATCGCACCCGAGGCCCGCACCTTCTGCGCGACGAACTCCTCGTCCGCGAGCATCCGGACGGTCGCGTCGAGGTCGGCGTCGTAACGGGCGTGTGCGGACAGGTGCACCGGTGCCTCCGGTTCATGGGCGGTGTCCTGAGGCTAACGCGTGCGGGCCGGGCACGGCGGGTGGACGTGCGGTGGAGCGGGAGGCCCCGTGTGCCGGAGGGACGCGGGCCGGGCCGGGCCCGGCCGACGCCGGGCGAGCCCTAGGCTCTCGTGGGTGTCCACCCTCAGCGACCTGGTCTCCCGGCACGCGGACCTCGGCCCCGCCGAGGTCGAGTGGCTGCACCTGCTCGTCGGCGACTGGCAGCTGATCTCCGACCTCGCCTTCGCCGACCTCGTGCTGTGGCTGCCGACCCGGGCCGGCGACTTCGTCGCGGTCGCGCAGGCGCGGCCGTCGACCGGCGCGACGGTGCACTACGACGACATCGTCGGCAGCAGCGCGCCCGAGGGGCAGCGCCCCCAGCTCGAGCGGGCGCTCGCCGAGGTCCGCATCCAGCGGTCGCGCGAGCCGCGGTGGTTCGGCACCTACGCGGTGCGCGAGGAGGCGGTCCCGGTGGTCCACGGCGGCCGACCGATCGCCGTCGTGGCGCGGCAGACGAACCTGGGCGGGGCGCGGACCCCGAGCCGGCTCGAGCTCAACTACGTCGAGTCGGCCGACGACCTCGTCGCGATGATCTCCCGTGGCGAGTTCCCCTCGCCGAACGCGCCGACGGGTCCGCGCCGCGGCGCACCGCGCGTGGGCGACGGGCTCATCCGCCTCAACTCGGAGGGCGAGGTCCTCTACGCCAGTCCCAACGCGCTGAGCTGCTTCCACCGGTTCGGCGTGCTGGGCACGCTCGTGGGGCGCTCGCTCGCCGAGGTGACCACCGAGCTGCTCGAGGAGAGCTCGGCGATGGACGAGTCGCTGCCGCTCGTCGTCATGGGCCGGGCGCCGTGGCGCACCGACGTGGAGGCCCGCGGCGTGTGCCTGTCGCTGCGCGCGGTGCCGCTCACCGAGCACGGGCAGCGGATGGGGGCGGTCCTGCTGTGCCGCGACGTCTCGGAGCTGCGACGCCGCGAGCGTGAGCTCATCACGAAGGACGCGACGATCCGCGAGATCCACCACCGCGTGAAGAACAACCTGCAGACGGTGGCGGCGCTGCTGCGGCTCCAGTCACGCCGCATGACGTCCCAGGAGGCCCGGGACGCGCTCGGCGAGGCGATGCGCCGCGTGACGACGATCGCCCAGGTGCACGAGACGCTCTCGCAGACGCTCGACGAGACGGTGGACTTCGACACGCTGGTCGACCGCAGTCTTCGCCTCGCGGCCGACGTCGCCTCGGCCGGTGCGTCGGTCCGCACGGTGCGCACCGGCACGTTCGGCATGGTGCCCGCCGAGGACGCCACCGCGCTCGCCCTCGTGCTCACCGAGCTCGTGACGAACGCCGTCGAGCACGGCTTCGCCGGCGGCCTCACCGGGACGGTCGAGATCGTCGCCGAGCGGTCGGGGACGCACCTGCGCGCGATCGTGGCCGACGACGGCGTCGGCCTGTCCGGCGACGGCGGCCCGGCGCCGGGCGGTCCGGGCGCGGGCCTGGGGACCCAGATCGTCGGGACCCTCGTGCGCAACGAGCTCCGCGGGAAGATCACCTGGTCGCCGCGTGAGGCGGGCGGCACTCAGGTGGTGCTCGACGTCGACCTGCGTGAGCGCAAGCCGGCGGGCGGCTTCGGGCCTGAATGAGGTCGGGTCCGAACGAGGTCCGGCCTGAATGACGACGACCCCAGTACCTCGCGGGTACCGGGGTCGTGCGTCCGCTGGTGCGCGGCGGTCGTTCAGCCGGCGCGACGGGCCCGGGCGGTGCGGCGCTTGAGCGCGCGGCGCTCGTCCTCGGACAGGCCACCCCACACGCCCGCGTCCTGACCGGACTCGAGCGCCCACTTGAGGCACGTGTCGACGACGGGGCAGCGACGGCACACGGCCTTGGCCTCGTCGATCTGCTGGAGTGCCGGCCCGGTGTTGCCGATGGGGAAGAAGAGCTCCGGGTCCTCGTCCAGGCATGCAGCGCGGTGGCGCCAGTCCATTCGATATCTCCTCGGGCACACGACGAACCATCGCCCTTCCGGGCGGTGGTTCTGGTGGGGGTGGTGCAGGGTTCCCGCATGGGACGTCCTATGACTACGACAAGCCTCACACGGCGGTGCTGGGTGCACAAGGGGTAACGAGAAGGTTTCATCCTCATCACGATGAGGTCTTGGTCACAGGGACCGGAAGGTTTGCGACATTCCCGTCGGGTCGCGTCGGACCTCGGGCCCGCCGCCGCCCGGCGGGTGCCCGTACGGCCGGCCAGGGGCCTTCTCGTGACCCGGCCGACGCGGGCGAGCGCCCGTCCCGTCCGGCCCACCTAGGCTCGTCGTGTGCCGCGCAGCGACGTCCCGCCCGAGCCCCTGCCCGAAGCCCGGCCC
>CAUQTR010000245.1:0-4141 GCA_963521045.1 uncultured Actinotalea sp. | reverse complement strand
GCGCTGACGGCGGCGTCCCGGGAGGCGCAGGCCCTCGGCGACGAGTACGTCTCGGCCGAGCACCTGCTGCTCGGGATCGCGGCGGGCACGTCGCCCGCCGCCCAGGCGCTGCAGCAGGTGGGCGCGTCCCACGACGCGCTCACGGCCGCGCTGCCCGCGGTGCGGGGCTCGGCGCGCGTGACGACCCCCGACCCCGAGGGGACCTTCCAGGCGCTCGAGAAGTACGGCGTCGACCTCACCGCCGCCGCCCGTGACGGCCGCCTCGACCCCGTGATCGGGCGGGACGCCGAGATCCGGCGCGTCGTGCAGGTGCTCTCGCGCCGGACGAAGAACAACCCCGTGCTCATCGGCGAGCCCGGCGTGGGCAAGACGGCCGTCGTCGAGGGCCTCGCCCAGCGCATGGTCGCGGGCGACGTCCCGGAGTCCCTGCGGGGCAAGCGGCTCATCGCGCTCGACCTCGCCTCGATGGTCGCGGGGGCCAAGTACCGCGGCGAGTTCGAGGAGCGGCTCAAGGCCGTCCTCGAGGAGATCAAGAACTCGGACGGCGAGGTCGTCACCTTCATCGACGAGCTGCACACCGTCGTGGGCGCCGGCGCCGCCGAGGGGTCGATGGACGCCGGGAACATGCTCAAGCCCATGCTGGCGCGCGGCGAGCTGCGCATGGTCGGCGCCACCACGCTGGACGAGTTCCGCGAGCGGATCGAGAAGGACCCGGCTCTCGAGCGGCGCTTCCAGCAGGTCTTCGTGGGCGAGCCGTCGGTCGAGGACACCGTCGCGATCCTGCGCGGGCTCAAGGAGCGCTACGAGGCGCACCACAAGGTCGGCATCTCCGACGCCGCGCTCGTCGCTGCCGCGACGCTCGCCGACCGGTACATCCCCGCGCGTCAGCTGCCGGACAAGGCGATCGACCTGGTCGACGAGGCGGCCTCGCGGCTGCGCATGGAGCTCGACTCCTCGCCGGTGGAGGTCGATGCGCTGCGCCGGGCGGTCGACCGCCTGACGATGGAGGAGTCCTACCTCGCGGAGGCCGCGGACGGCGGCGACGCGGACGCGGCGTCGCTCGATCGGCTCGAGCGGCTGCGCGCCGAGCTCGCCGACCGCCGCGAGGAGCTCGCGGCCCTCACGGCGCGGTGGGAGCGCGAGAAGGCCGGCCAGAACCGGCTCGGCGACCTGCGGGTCCGCCTCGACGAGCTGAAGATCGCGGCCGAGCGCTCGCAGCGCGAGGGCGACCTGGCGACGGCGTCGCGCCTGCTCTACGGCGAGATCCCGGCGGTCGAGAAGGAGATCGCGGCCGCCGAGGCCGCCGAGGCCAACCGGCCGGCGGGCGCCGAGGGCCCGTCCGAGGCACCGATGATCGCGGAGAAGGTCGGCACCGACGAGATCGCCGAGGTCGTCTCCGCGTGGACCGGCATCCCCACCGGGCGACTGCTCGAGGGTGAGACCGCCAAGCTCCTGCGCATGGAGGACGTGCTCGGCGAGCGCCTCATCGGCCAGAAGAAGGCTGTCGCGGCGGTCTCCGACGCCGTCCGGCGCTCGCGCGCGGGCATCGCGGACCCGGACCGGCCCACCGGCTCGTTCCTCTTCCTGGGCCCCACCGGCGTCGGCAAGACGGAGCTGGCGAAGGCGCTGGCCGACTTCCTCTTCGACGACGAGCGTGCCATGGTCCGGGTCGACATGTCGGAGTACGGCGAGAAGCACTCGGTGGCCCGGCTCGTCGGTGCCCCGCCCGGGTACGTCGGGTACGAGGAGGGCGGCCAGCTGACCGAGGCCGTCCGCCGCCGCCCCTACTCCGTGGTGCTCCTCGACGAGGTCGAGAAGGCGCACCCGGAGGTGTTCGACGTCCTGCTCCAGGTGCTCGACGACGGGCGCCTGACCGACGGGCAGGGCCGCACGGTCGACTTCCGCAACGTCATCCTCGTGCTCACCTCCAACCTCGGCTCGCAGTTCCTGGTGGACCCGCTGCTCGACGAGGTCGCGAAGCGCGAGGCCGTCATGGGCGCCGTGCGCACGGCGTTCAAGCCGGAGTTCCTCAACCGGCTCGACGACGTCGTGCTCTTCGACGCCCTGACGCTGGAGGAGCTCGGGTCGATCGTCGACCTGCAGCTCGAGCGGCTCGGGGAGCGCCTCGCCGACCGTCGGCTGCGGCTCGAGGTCACCCCCGGCGCGCGGGAGTGGCTCGCGATCGAGGGCTTCGACCCCGCGTACGGGGCGCGTCCGCTGCGTCGGCTGGTCCAGCGCGAGATCGGGGACCGGCTCGCACGGATGCTGCTCGCGGGGGAGGTGGCCGACGGCGCGACCGTGACGGTCGACCGGGAGGACGACCAGGGCCTCGACGTGCAGACCGGCGTGCGGCGCGGGCTGGTGCTCGCCGCGGGCTGAGCCCGCCGTCGCCTGCGGCATGATGCGGCGCATGGGGGATGCGGCCGACGTCGACGCGGGGACCACCGCGCCGCGCGCCGGCGACCCCGGTGCGGCCCGGCGCGGCTACGCCAAGGGCCGCACCACCCGCCACCAGATCGTGACGGCCGCGACCGGGCTGTTCGCCGAGGTCGGGTACCGCGCCGCGTCGCTGCGCGAGGTCGCCGCGCGCAGCGGTCTGACCCACCCCGGCCTGCTGCACCACTTCCCGACCAAGGCGGCGCTGCTCGCTGCCGTGCTCGAGCAGCGGGACGAGGCGGACGTCGCGCGCTACCTGCCCGGCACCGGGGACGGGCGCGCGCAGCTGCGCAACCTCGTCCGCCTCGTCGAGCACAACGCCGAGGTGCCCGCGCTCGTCGAGCTGCACGCGACCCTGTCCGCCGAGGCGGTCGATCCCACGCACCCCGCGCACTCGTGGTGCGTGGCGCGGTACGACGCGACGCGTCGGCACTTCGCCGGCGTGCTCGAGCAGGCGGCCGCCGACGGCGTGCTCGGGCCCGGGGTCGAGCCGCACGCCGCCGCGGTCGCCCTCGCGGCGCTCATGGACGGGCTGCAGGTCCAGTGGCTGCTCGACCGGGACGCGGTCGACATGGCCGCGGTGGTCCGCGACCACGTCCAGCGCCTCCTGACCGTGCCTCTCGACGACTGAGCCCGCACCCGTGGCGGCGACCCCGGCGGCACAGGTCCGGCCCGGGTCCCTGGCGCTGCACCACCTCGTCGTGGTGCGATGTGCGCGCCGAAACCCGACCGAGTGGTAGGTATTCAGCGGGAGGGTCGGCACCCTGCCCTCTCGACGACGCCGGCCACCGCAGCCCGGCGAGGACGGACCCGCCATGACGCACCTTGATGCCGCGACCGAGGACGAGCTCGACCGCCGGGTCGCGGCGCTCACCACGGCGCAGAAGGTCCGCCTCCTCACGGGCGCGGACGTCTGGTCGCTCCACGACGAGCCGGCCGTCGGCCTCGGACGCCTGGTGGTCTCGGACGGCCCCTCGGGCGTGCGGGGCGTCGTCTGGGACGAGCGCGACCCGTCGCTCAACCTGCCGAGCGCGAGCGCGCTCAGCGCTTCGTGGGACCCGGCGCTCGCCTACCGCTACGGCGCGGCCATGGCCGCCGAGGCGCGGCGCAAGGGCGTGCACGTGGTGCTCGGGCCCACCGTCAACCTCCACCGCAGCCCGCTGGGCGGGCGACACTTCGAGGCCTACTCCGAGGACCCGGAGCTCACGTCGGCCATCGCCGAGGCGTTCGTGCGCGGGCTCCAGGACCACGGTGTCGGCGCGTGCCCGAAGCACTACGTGGCGAACGACTTCGAGACCGAGCGCTTCACGGCGTCCGTGGCCGTGTCGGAGCGGGCACTGCGCGAGGTCTACCTCGCACCGTTCGAGCGCACGGTCGCGGCCGGTGCGTGGACGATCATGAGCGCCTACAACGCCGTCGACGGCACCACCATGAGCGAGCACGACCTGCTCGCGACGCCGCTGTGCGACGAGTGGGGGTTCGACGGCGTCGTCGTCTCGGACTGGGGTGCCGTCCGGTCCGTCGCGGCGGCCCGGGCGCGCCAGGACCTGGCCATGCCCGGACCGGACAGCGCGTGGGCCCGGGACCTCCTCGCCGCCGTCGAGGCGGGCGAGGTCAGCCTCGCGGCGATCGACGAGAAGGTGCTGCGGATCCTGCGCCTCGCCGGACGTGCCGGGGTGCTCGACGGCGTGGCCCCGGCCCCCGC
>CAUQTR010000244.1:0-4150 GCA_963521045.1 uncultured Actinotalea sp. | reverse complement strand
GGCCGCACGAGGGTCCGCAGGACGCCGCCGGCCGGCGGCGTGCCGGGCTCGGGGGTGCTCACACGGGCAGCGTAGCGGCGGGCGAGGGTCAGGACGCCGACGCCGGCCGCCGCGCCCAGGGTGTTCATCACGACGTCCTGCACCGTCGGGAACCGGGTCGGCCAGAAGGCCAGCTGGGCGAGCTCGATGGCGACGGAGAACGCGCACCCCAGCGGGACCGCGAGCCACGTGCGCCGCAGGCCCGCGAGCGGGACCAGCACCCCGAACGGCACGAACATCACCACGTTCGCGAGGGCCTCGACGACCAGGACGTCGACCACCTCGGGCAGGCCGCGCACGTGCAGCCACGCGAGGGCGTCGGCCAGGGCACCGAAGGCCGCCGGGTCCGCCAGGCCGGGGCCCTGGGTGATGCGGAGCACGGCGAGCACGTACAGCGCCGTCAGGACCCTGACCGCCACGAGGCGGCGCGGACGGACCGGCCGGACGCGACGATCCGCCCGCGGACGTGCACTCACCGGAAACACAGGTCTGCCAGGCTTGGCGCCATGACGCAGACCCCCACCTCCACCTCGCGCCGCGCGGGCGGGATCGACGGCTTCTTCAAGATCACCGAACGCGGCTCCACCGTCGGCACCGAGGTCCGCGGCGGCCTCGTCACGTTCTTCACCATGAGCTACATCATCGTGCTCAACCCGCTGATCATCGGCACCGTCACGGACGGCACCGGCCAGTACCTGGGCGGCGGGGACGCGCCGAACCTCGGCATGGTCGCCGCGACGACGGCCCTCGTCGCGGGTGTGCTGAGCATCCTCATGGGCACGGTCGCCAACTTCCCCCTCGCGCTCGCCGCGGGGCTCGGCCTCAACGCGGTGGTGGCCTACTCCATCGCGTCGCTCGACGGCGTCACCTGGGCCGACGCCATGGGCATCGTGGTCCTCGAGGGCCTCATCATCCTGGGGCTCGTCCTGACCGGCTTCCGGACCGCCGTCTTCCGGGCGGTGCCGATCGAGCTCAAGACGGCGATCAGCGTCGGCATCGGCCTCTTCATCGCGTTCATCGGCCTGGTCGACGCGGGCTTCATCCGCATCCCGCAGTCGCAGGCGACGCCGGTCGAGCTCGGCATCGCCGGCTCGCTCCAGGGCTGGCCGACGCTCGTCTTCGTGGTGGGCCTGGTCCTGGCGATCGTGCTCATGGTCCGCAAGGTCCGCGGCGCGATCCTCATCGCCATCCTCTCCGCGACGGTGCTCGCCGTGATCATCGAGGCGGTCGCGAAGGTCGGCCCCCAGGGGTTCGACGACGAGGGCAACCCGATCAACCCGACCGGCTGGGAGCTGAACACCCCGGCGGTCCCCGAGGGCGGGCTCGTCGCGCAGCCGGACTTCGGCCTGCTCGGGCAGTTCTCGCTGTTCGGCTCGGTCGAGAAGATCGGCCTGGTCGCGGTGCTGCTGCTCGTGTTCTCGATCCTCCTCGCGGACTTCTTCGACACGATGGGCACGATGGTCGCCGTCGGCGGCGAGGCCGGGCTGCTCGACGAGAACGGCAACCCGCCGCGCACCAAGCAGATCCTCGTCGTCGACTCGCTGGCGGCCGCCGCCGGTGGCGCCGCGGGCGTCTCCTCGAACACCAGCTACATCGAGTCGGCGGCCGGCGTCGGCGACGGCGCCCGGACGGGTCTCGCGTCCGTCGTCACCGGCATCGCCTTCCTGCTGTCGACGTTCCTCGCGCCGCTCGTCGACATGGTGCCGTTCGAGGCGGCCACCCCCGCGCTCGTGGTCGTCGGCTTCCTCATGGTGATGCAGGTCGCGGGCATCGACTGGAAGAACATGGAGGTCGCCGTCCCGGCGTTCCTCACGATCATCCTCATGCCGTTCACGTACTCGATCACGGCCGGCATGGGCGCGGGCTTCATCGCGTTCGTCGTCATCAAGGTCGCGGTGGGCAAGGCGCGCGCGGTGCACCCGCTCATGTGGCTGACGGCGGCCCTGTTCGTCGCCTACTTCACGCTCGCGCCGATCCGGGACCTCCTGGGCGTGTGACGCGGGCCGGGCCCCGGCGGCACTGCCACCGGGGCCCGGGCACCGACGTGTCCACGGTCACCCCCGGGGAGGTGCCCCTCGCGGGTCCTTACCCGAGGTAATGACCTACGATAGGTACATGCCCTCCGTCGTCCCGCCAGCAGCCGCCACGCTCCCGGCCGACGCCGCCGCACCCGCCGCGCCCGCAGCGAGCCGGTCCCTCCCGGCCGTCCCTGCGGCCGCCCTGCGCCCGGCGGCGCTCGCGGGGGACCTGCGCGTCTCGCTCACCCACACCGTCCGTCGGCTCCGCCTCGAGCGCTCGTCCGAGCGGATCACCGACGGTCAGTACGCGGTGCTCGCGGCGCTCTCGAACCGCGGCCCGATGACGCCGACGGCGCTCGCCGAGGACCAGCACGTCCAGCCGCCGCCGATGACGAGGACGGTCAACGCCCTCGTGGAGGCCGGGCTCGTCCGACGCGACGAGCACCCGACGGACCGCCGGCAGGTCCTGGTGGGGATCACCGACGCCGGCCAGCTCGAGGTGCGCGAGACCCGCCGTCGGCGCAACGAGTGGCTCGCGCGCCGCCTCGCGACCCTCGAGCCGGCGGAGCGCGAGGTGCTCGCGCAGGCGTCGGTGATCCTGCGCACGGTGATCGCCCCGTGAGCCCCACCTTCGCCTCGCTCCGCTACGTCAACTACCGCCTGTGGTTCGCGGGTGCGCTCGTCGCCAACATCGGCACGTGGATGCAGCGCGTCGCGCAGGACTGGCTGGTCCTGACGGTGCTCACCGACGACTCCGGTGTCGCCGTCGGGATCACGACCGCGCTGCAGTTCGCCCCCGTCCTCTTCCTCTCCGCGTGGGCCGGACTGCTCGCTGACCGCGTCGACCGCCGCACGCTGCTCATGGCGACCCAGGTGTCGCTCGGCGTGCTGGCGGGAGCCCTCGGGCTGCTCGTCCTCAGCGGCCACGTCGAGCTGTGGCACGTGTACGTGTTCGCCTTCCTGCTCGGCTGCGTGTCCGCGGTCGACGCACCCGCCCGCCAGACCTTCGTGGCCGACATGGTGCCGGCGGAGCGGCTCTCCAACGCCGTGAGCCTCAACAGCGCGTCCTTCAACGCGGCCCGCCTCATCGGGCCCGGTGTCGCGGGCCTCTCGATCGCCTGGGTCGGGATCGGCTGGGTGTTCGTCATCAACGCCGTGACGTTCGCCTCGACGATCCTCGCCCTGGCGAGGATGCGGACGTCCGAGCTCCAGCCGGTGCCGCACACCGCACGCGGCAAGGGGCAGATCCGCGAGGGGATCGCGTACGTCCGCGGGCGGTCGGACATCCTCGTCGTGATGGCCGTCGTGTGCGTGGTGAGCACCTTCGGGCTCAACTTCCAGCTCACGAGCGCGGTCATGGCGCGGACCGAGTTCGGCAAGGGGCCGGAGGAGTACGGGATCCTCGGCTCGGTGCTGGCGATCGGCTCGCTCGCGGGCGCACTGCTCGCCGCCCGGCGCGAGCGGCCCCGGGTCCGCCTGGTCATCGGGTCGGCGCTGGCGTTCGGCGTCGCGACCGGCGTCATGGCACTCATGCCGACGTACGAGACCTACATGCTCGCGTGCATCCCTGTCGGCCTCGCATCGCTGACCATGCTGACGTCGGCGAACTCGACCATCCAGACGTCGACGGACCCCACCATGCGCGGGCGCGTGATGTCCCTCTACATGGTCGTGTTCCTCGGGGCGACGCCGGTCGGCTCGCCCGTGGTCGGCTGGATCGCCGAGACGTTCGGCGCCCGCTGGGCCATCGGCGTCGGCTCGATCGCCTCGCTGCTCGTGGCCGCCGCCGCGGGGCTGTGGGCGGTGCGGCACTGGAACGTCGAGCTGCGCTACCGCATCGTGGAGCGGCCGCACCTGACGATCCGCCACCGCGACCGGGAGCCGACCGAGGCGGAGCGGCGGGCGGCCGCGGCCGACGCTCTGCGCGTGCAGCACCTGGGCGACCGCGCCGCCTGAGCGCGGCGCGACGGCGTCGCGGCTGTTCGGGTGAAATCTCGCCGTTCCCCAGCGCCCCATATGTCCGATATGCGATGGTCTGTCCCATGGTCCACGCCCTCGACGAAGCCTCGGCACCCGCCGCGCGGGTCGAGGGG
>CAUQTR010000243.1:0-4153 GCA_963521045.1 uncultured Actinotalea sp. | reverse complement strand
GAACGCGGCCGCGCCGACACCGAGGGCCGCGGTCAGCCCGTAGGCCGTGACCGCCCCCCGCGCGCGCCTCCCGACGCCGGCGACCTCCCCGTAGCGCAGGTCGCGGCCGTACGCCCAGCCCTGCAGGGCGTTCGACCGCCGCACGACGCGCGAGTTGACCGAGGCCATGGGGAACGGCGCGTACCAGCGTCCGTCGCTGAGCCGACCCGGGGCGGGCGAGGTGGGTGGCTGGGGCGTCGTCGGCTCGGCGGCGCGGTCCGGGCTCAGCGCGTACGCGTCGGCCATCAGACGTCGGGCGGTGGGGTCGTCCGTGGCGAGGGCGACGACGCCCCGCATCGACGCGACGGTGCCGCCGCTGACGCCGCCCCGGGCCCGGGCGACCGTCAGGACGTGCGCGAGCGGGCCGGCGTCGTCGGCCTCCGCGCGGCGGTGCAGGGTCAGGACGGCCAGGTCGGACGGCATGGAGTCGTACCCGCACGCGTGGACCAGCCGCGCGCCCGACGCCCGCGCGACGGCGTCGTACCGGTCGATGGCCTGCCGCATGAACGGGACCTCGCCGGTGAGGTCGGCGTAGTGCGTCCCGGCTCGCGCGCACGCCTCCACGACCGGCAGGCCGTGGCGCAGGTAGGGCCCGACGGTCGTCACGACGGCCCGTGCCGCGGACGCCATCGCGGCGAGCGACGCCGGGTCGGTCGCGTCGGCGATCACGAGCGGCCAGCTCCGTGCGCGGTCCGGCAGGTCGTCGCGCACCCGTTCGAGGGCCTCGCGCGAGCGGCCCGCCAGGGCGACGCGGACGCCCTGGGGCGCGTGGCGCGCGAGGTGCTCGGCGACGAGCGCGCCGACGAAGCCGCTGGCGCCGAAGACGACGACGTCGTGGTCGCGCGGGCCCGTGGTCATCGGTGGCTCACCGGTGGCTTCATCAGGGGCTCACCGGGTGTCCAGCGGGCTCGTCGCGGGACTCTCATCGGGCGGCCGTCCCGGTGGTCCCGGGGATCTCGCGCGCCCGCTGGGCCACCCCGGCCGTGCCGTACGGGTAGTCGTCGACCCGCGGGGCGCTCGCCTCGCCGAGCCGGTCCAGCTCCTGCGTCGTGAGCGTCAGGTCCGCCGCACCGAGGTTGTCGGTGAGCTGCTCGACGGTCCGCGCGCCGAGGATGACCGAGGTCACCGCGGGCTGGGCGGCGACCCACGCGAGGGACACCTGCGACAGGGTCGCGTCGCGTGCCTGCGCCACCTCCTGGACGGCGTCGAGGACCTGCCACGTCCGCTCGTCGGCGTTGCGTGCCGCCCAGGCCTCCATGCCGCGGCTCGGGTTCTCGCCGAGCCGGGTCGCGCCGGTCGGGTCGACGTCGCGCCGGTACTTGCCGCTCAGCCACCCGCCCGCGAGCGGGGACCAGGGCAGCAGGCCGAGGCCGGCGTCGAGCGCGGCGGGCACGACCTCGTGCTCGATGTCCCGCACGAGCAGGTTGTACTGCGGCTGCAGCGTGACGGGCGGGGCCCACCCGTGCGCCCGTGCCACGTGCACGGCCTTGGTGAGCTGCCAGCCCAGGTAGTTGGAGAAGCCGTAGTACCCGATCTTCCCGGCGGTCACGGCGTCGTCCAGGAAGCGCAGCGTCTCCTCGACCGGGGTGTGCTCGTCCCAGGCGTGCAGCTGGTAGAGGTCGATGTGGTCGACGCCGAGCCGGCGCAGCGACGCGTCGAGCGCGTCGCGCAGGTGGCGGCGGGACAGGCCGACGTCGTTGGCGCCCTCGCCCATCGCGAACCGGCCCTTGGTCGCGAGCACCAGTCCGCGGGCCTCCGTGGGGTGCGCGGCGAGCCAGCGGCCGATGATCGCCTCGGACTCCCCCCGGCTGTAGACGTCCGCGGTGTCGACGAACGTCCCGCCCGCCTCGACGAACGCCGTGAGGATGTCCCCGGACGTCGCCTCGTCCGACTCCGCGCCGAACGTCATGGTGCCGAGCGTCTGGGTCGAGACGACGGTGCCGGTGCACCCGAGCGTGCGGTACTGCATGCGTCCTCCTGCGGTCGGTGGCAGCCGTCGCCGACTGGTGACCCCGCCATCATGTGGCCTCGGAGGGCCAGGCCGCCTCCGGGGTGGCGCCCACGCGGGGGGCGTCACGAGACTGGTGGTCATGAGCACGACGCCGCCGTCATCGCCCTCCGCGTCCGCGCACCCGGGCCCTGCGGTCGTCCACCTGCGCGCCGCCGGCGTCAGCCTGCTCCTCGAGGTGGCGGACGGCCGGCTGCCGCGCATCGCCCACTGGGGCGCGGACCTCGGCGTGCTCGGCCCGGCCGACGAGGCCGACGTGCTGCGCGCCGCCCGCCCGCCCGTGGTGTCGAACAGCCTGGACGAGCCGGTCCCCGTCGGCGTGGTGCCCGAGCCGTCGCACGGCTGGCCCGGGATCCCCGGCATCGAGGGGCACCGCGACGGGCGCGACTTCACCGCCCGGTTCGTCGTCGAGAGCGTCGACGTGCGCGAGGAGGCCGGCGGGGTCGTGGCCGTGCGGGCGGTCGACCCGGACGTCCGGCTCGGGCTCGACCTCGAGGTGGAGCTCACGCCCGAGGGGCTCGTGCGCCTGCGGGCCACCCTCGAGAACCTCGGCGGCGACACCTACACGCTCGACGCCCTGCGCCTGGCCCTGCCGCTGCCGACGACGGCGCAGGAGGTGCTCGACTTCACCGGCCGCCACCTGCGCGAGCGGGCGCCCCAGCGCCACGACCTGACGCTCGGCAGCCACGTGCGCACCGGACGCCGGGGCCGCACGGGCGCCGACGCGACGCTGCTGCTCGTGGCCGGAGCGCGCGGTTTCGGCTTCGCGACCGGCGAGGTGTGGGGCGTGCACACCGCCTGGAGCGGCAACCACACGACGTACGTCGAGCGGGACAGTGCAGGCGCCGGCGTGCTGGGCGGTGGCGAGGAGCTGCTGCCGGGCGAGGTCCGGCTGAGAGCCGGCGAGTCGTACACGACGCCCCTGCTGATCGGGTCCTACGGCGAGGGTCTCGACGCGCTGTCGGCCCGGTTCCACGACCACCTGCGCGCGCGGCGGCAGCACCGCACCGGCCCCCGCCTCGTCGCGCTCAACACGTGGGAGGCCGTGTACTTCGACCACGACCTGCCGCGCCTGCTCGACCTGGCCGAACGGGCCGCGGCGCTCGGCGTCGAGCGGTTCATCCTCGACGACGGCTGGTTCCGCGGCCGGCGCGACGACAGCGCGGGCCTCGGCGACTGGTACGTCGACGATGCGGTGTGGCCGGACGGGCTGACGCCGCTGGTCACGCGCGTGCGCGAGCTGGGGATGCAGTTCGGGCTCTGGTTCGAGCCGGAGATGATCAACGTCGACTCGGACGCCGCCCGGACCCACCCCGAGTGGGTCATGTCGCCGGGCACGCGCCTGCCCCCCGACGCGCGGCACCAGCAGGTGCTCGACTTGGCGAACCCCGAGGCGTTCGAGCACGTGCTCGGCCGGATCGACGCCGTCGTCACCGAGAACCACGTCGACTACATCAAGTGGGACCACAACCGCGACCTCGTCGACGCGGGCCACCCGGGCAGCGGCCGCGCCGGCGTCCACGACCAGACCCTCACCGTGTACCGGCTCATCGACGAGCTGCGCCGCCGGCACCCCGAGCTTGAGATCGAGTCGTGCTCGTCCGGCGGGGCGCGCGCCGACCTCGGCATCCTCGAGCGGACGGAGCGCATCTGGGCCAGCGACTGCATCGACGCCCTCGAGCGCCAGGTCAACCAGCGGTGGACCGGCCTGCTCCTGCCGCCGGAGATGATCGGCTCCCACGTCGGCGCGCCGCGCGCCCACACCACCGGCCGGACCCACGGGCTGGACCTCCGGGCCGGCACCGCGCTGTTCGGCCACTTCGGCATCGAGTGGGACCTCTCCGTCGCGAGCCCGGCCGAGCTCGAGGAGATGCGCGCCTGGATCGACCTCTACAAGGTCCTGCGCCCGCTGCTGCACGGCGGTCGGGTCGTGCGCGTCGACCACCCCGACCCCGCGCACTGGCTCCACGGTGTCGTCGCGCGCGACGGCCGCGAGGCGGTCTTCGCGCTCGTCTCGATGGCCACGAGCGCCTGGGCGCCCCCCGGGTCGATCCGCTTCGCGGGGCTGCGCGACGACGTGCGCTACCGGGTCCGCCTCCTGGACCC
>CAUQTR010000242.1:0-4174 GCA_963521045.1 uncultured Actinotalea sp. | reverse complement strand
GGGCACGCGTCAGGCGGCGTCTGCGAGCGCGGCGTGGCGCGACCCACGCCACCGGAGCAGGAGGGCGCCGAGGACCGCGGCGGTGAGCGAGCCCAGCAGGATCGCCGCCTTGACGTGCTCGGCGTGGGGCGAGCCCTCGTCGAACGACAGCTCGCCGATGAGCAGGGCGACGGTGAACCCGATGCCTGCGACCACGCCGACCGCGACGACGTCGCCCCACCGCACGGACGCGTCGAGCGTCGCGCGCGTGAGCGTGACCAGGAGGAAGGTCGCCGCGACGATGCCCAGCGGCTTGCCGACGACGAGCCCGAGCGCGACGCCCTGCGCGGCCGGGTCGGCGAAGGTGCCGGCGAGCGCCTCGGGGCTCAGCGTGACCCCGGCGGCGAAGAGCGCGAAGACGGGAACGGCGACGCCGGCGGAGATCGGCCGCCAGCGGTGCTCGAGGCGCTCGGCGGTGCTCTCGGACTCGCCGCGGCGCGCGAGCGCGGGTGCGGTGAAGCCGAGCAGCACGCCCGCGATGGTCGCGTGGACGCCGGACGCGTGCATGAGCGCCCAGGCGGCGACCCCGAGCGGGAGCAGCAGCCAGGGCGACGTCGTGCGCCGGACGACCACGCCGAAGACGGCGACGACGGCGAGCGCCGCCGCGAGCCAGCCCAGGGCGACGCCGTCGGCGTAGAAGACGGCGATGACGACGATGCCGAGCAGGTCGTCGACCACGGCGAGCGTGAGCAGGAACGCGCGCAGGGCCGTCGGCAGCCGTGGGCCCGCGATGCCGAGGACGGCGACCGCGAACGCGATGTCCGTCGCCACCGGGATCGCCCAGCCGTCCGTCGGCCCGTCGCGCATCGCGGTGACCAGCAGGTACAGGCCGGCCGGCACGACCATGCCGCCGACGGCGGCGAGGATCGGCACCACCGCGGTGGCGGGGCGCCGCAGCTCGCCGTCGACGACCTCACGCTTGAGCTCGAGCCCGACGACGAAGAAGAACACCGCGAGCAGGCCGTCGGTGGCCCACTGCGCGACGGTGAGGTCCAGGTGCAGCGACGCCGGCCCGACGACCGTGCCGGCGAGCGACGCGTACGCGTCCCGCCACGGGGAGTTGGCCCAGACGAGGGCCACGACGGTGCCCACCAGCAGCAGGACCGCCCCGGCGCTCTCGCCGCGCAGCGTGTCGGCGAGGTTGCGCTCGCCGCCGGGGGTCAGGGCGCCGAGCAGCGGCGGGCGTCGGTCGGTCATGGCTCCTCGGGCTGCGGTGGGTGCAGGTGGGCTTGAACCTAACCGGCACCGTGGCCTCGGTCCCAACCGTGGCGGCGCCGCGACGGCCGGGTCTCCTAGGGTGGCGGGCATGGCCACCGCCGACCACGAGCGCGAGCCCCGCGCTGCCTCACCCGTGGAGGCGGTCGACCGGGCGCTCCGGCTGCTCGAGGCGCTCGCGGCGGCGGGGCCCCACGGTGCGTCCCTGGCCGAGCTCGCGGCGGGCCTCGGGCTGCACAAGACGACGATCCACCGCACGCTCGCGGCGCTGCGGCACCGCGGGTTCGCGACGCAGGAGCCGTCGGGCCGCTACGCGCTCGGCGCCGCCGCGACCCGCCTCGCGGACGACTACTTCGGGGAGGAGAACCTGCCGGTCCTGCTGCACCCGGCGCTCGTCGCGCTCAGCCGGGAGGTCGACGAGCTCGTGCACCTGGGCGTGCTGAGCGGGCGCGAGGTGGTCTATCTCGACAAGGTCGAGCCCGAACGGTCCGTGCGTGTGTGGTCGGCGATCGGGCGGCGCAGCCCGGCGGTCACGACGGCCCTGGGGCGGGCGCTGCTCGCGCACCGCAGCACGGACCGTGCGGCGCTCGCGGGCTACCTCGCCGCGGCCGACGTCGACGTCGAGCACGTGTGGGCCGTGCTGGAGCGAGCCCGCCGGGACGGGTACGCGACGGAGGTCGAGGAGAACGAGGCGGGCATCAGCTGCGTCGCGGTGCCGCTGCTCCGCGGCGGCGCGGCCGTCGCGGCGGTCTCGGTCACCGCCCCCGCGGAGCGGATGACGGCAGAGCGCGTGATCGCCCTCCGCGCCCGGATGGCCGCGGTGCTGCCGCCGCTCCTGCCCGCGGGCCTCACGCTCCCCTGACCCGTTGCGCCCGGTCGCCCGGCGACGGTGAGTGGCCCGCAGCGGGGGTAGCCCGGCGGGCGTCGCCATGGCAGACTCGTTCCGGTAAGCGGGACTGTCGTTCCGCACAGCGAAACGCAAGGAGACGGTCGATGGAGACCCTGGCCCAGCTCGCCGCCGCCCGGCTCGTCCCCGTCGTCGTGCTCGACGACGCCGACGACGCCGCGCCGCTCGCCGCAGCGCTCGTCGAGGGCGGGCTCCCGGTCGCCGAGGTGACGTTCCGGACGGCAGCCGCCGCGGACTCGATCCGGGCCATGAGTGCGCGCGGCGACATCCTCGTCGGCGCCGGCACGGTCCTCACCGCGGCGCAGGTCGACGAGGCGGTCGCCGCGGGCGCCGCCTACGTCGTGTCGCCCGGCCTGAGCCGCGCCGTCGTCGAGCGCTGCCGCGAGCACGGTGTGCTGGCGCTGCCCGGTGCGGTGACGGCGACCGAGATCCAGGCCGCGCTCGAGCTCGGCCTCTCGACCGTGAAGTTCTTCCCCGCCGGGACGTCGGGCGGCGCGAAGGCCATCGCCGCGCTCTCGGCGCCGTTCGGCGGGGTGACCTTCGTGCCGACCGGTGGTGTCAGCGCGGCGAACCTGCACGAGTACCTGGACGTGCCCTCGGTGGTCGCCGTCGGCGGCTCGTGGATGGTGCCGAAGGACCTCATCCGTGCCGGGGACTTCGCCGGCGTCACGCGCCTCACCGCCGAGGCC
The DNA here is from genome assembly GCA_963521045.1 of uncultured Actinotalea sp. Classification (GTDB taxonomy): domain Bacteria; phylum Actinomycetota; class Actinomycetes; order Actinomycetales; family Cellulomonadaceae; genus Actinotalea. Next base: position 1,324 of record CAUQTR010000242.1, on the reverse strand, counting down.
GTCGCGCTGACCCGACGCGACTGACCCGACAGGACTGACCCGACAGGCCCCACCCGGCGCCGCCGACCCACCGCCCTCCCGCCGGCCACGCCGGCGCACCCCCACCAGCCGAAGGACGACGATGACCGCCCTGACGATCCGCCCCGCGGACGAGTGCCGCTACGACGCCGTCTCCCTCGGCGAGGTGATGCTCCGCCTCGACCCGGGCGAGGGCCGCATCCGCACCGCCCGGTCCTTCCGCGCCTGGGAGGGGGGCGGCGAGTACAACGTGAGCCGCGGCCTGCGGCGGGCGTTCGGCCTGCGCGGCGCCGTCGTGACCGCGCTCGCGGACAACGAGGTGGGCCGGCTGGTCGAGGACCTCATCCTCACCGGCGGGCTGGACACCCGGTTCATCCGGTGGGTGCCCTACGACGGCATCGGCCGCGACGTGCGCAACGGCCTGAACTTCACCGAGCGGGGCTTCGGCGTGCGGGGCGCCGTCGGCGTCTCGGACCGCGGTCTGACCGCGGCGTCGCAGATGAAGCCGGGCGAGGTCGACTGGGACCACCTCTTCGGCGAGCTGGGCGTGCGCTGGCTGCACACGGGCGGGATCTTCGCCGCGCTCAGCGAGTCCACCGCCGAGGTGGTCGTGGAGGCCGTCACCGCGGCCAAGCGGCACGGCACCGTCGTCTCCTACGACCTCAACTACCGCCCGAGCCTGTGGCGGTCGATCGGCGGCCAGGCCACGGCGCAGGAGGTCAACCGGCGCATCGCCGAGCACGTCGACGTCATGATCGGCAACGAGGAGGACTTCACCGCCTCGCTCGGGTTCGAGGTCGAGGGCGTCGACGAGAACCTCTCGTCCCTCCAGGTGGACGCCTTCGCGGCCATGATCGAGAAGGCGGCCGCGGCGTACCCGAACTTCGCCGTCATCGGCACGACCCTCCGCACCGTGCACTCCGCGAGCATCAACGACTGGGGCGCGCTCGCGTGGTCGCGCGAGACCGGCGTCGTGCAGGCGACGTACCGCGAGCGGCTCGAGATCCTCGACCGCGTGGGCGGCGGCGACTCGTTCGCCTCGGGACTGGTCTACGGGCTGCTCGACGGCCAGCCGCTGCAGACCGCCGTCGAGTACGGCGCGGCGCACGGCGCGCTCGCGATGACGACGCCCGGGGACACGACCATGGTCACCAAGGCCGAGGTGCTCAAGCTCGCGGGCGGGGGCAGCGCGCGGGTGGACCGGTGAGCAGCGCATCTCCCACCGACGGAGCGCTCACCGGGCGGACGGCGCTCGTCACGGGCGGCGCCGCCGGCATCGGGCGGGCCGTGGCCCTCGCGCTCGGCC
>CAUQTR010000241.1:0-4177 GCA_963521045.1 uncultured Actinotalea sp. | reverse complement strand
CGACCACGCGATCGCCGACGCCGCCCTCGCCGAGGCCGGGGTGACGGCGTTCGCGCCGCGCCTGCTCGCGACGCTCTCGGGCGGCGAGCGCCAAAGGGTCCACCTCGCCCGGGCGCTCGCGCAGGAGCCCGAGCTCCTCCTGCTCGACGAGCCCACCAACCATCTCGACGTCCACGCCCAGCTCGACACGCTCGACGTCGTGCGCGGCCTCACGCGGCGCGGGGTGACGGTGGTGGCCGCGCTCCACGACCTCAACCTTGCCGCGCAGGCGTGCGACCACGTCGTCCTGCTCGACGCCGGCCGGGTCGTCGCCGCGGGCGACGTCGCCGAGGTCCTGCGCCCCGACGTGCTCGAGCCGGTCTACCGGGTCCGCTGCGTCGTGCTCCCCCACCCCGAGACGGGCCGCCCGGTCCTCACCTTCGCCCAGCGCCGCTGACCCCACCCCGCCCACGAACTGGAGCGTTCCGGACCGACACGCCCGCGTGTCGCGGCGGCAACCCTCCAGTCTGCGGGGGTGGGGTTGGGGTACGGGGGTGCGGCAGCATGGGGGCATGACGACCCTGTGGCTCACTGGTGAACCGGAGGCCGACCGCCTCCTCGCGGACGACCCGTTCGCGCTCCTCGTCGGGATGCTCCTGGACCAGCAGTACCCGATGGAGCACGCCTTCCGCGGGCCCTGGAAGATCACCCAGCGCTTCGGCTCCCTGGACCCGGCCGCCATCGCGGCGGCCGATCCCGAGGCGTTCGTCACCATGGCGACCACGCCGCCCGCGATCCACCGCTACGGGCGCGCGATGGCGGGCCGGGTGCAGGACCTCGCCCGCCTCGTCGTCGAGCAGTACGACGGCGACGCGTCGCGGATCTGGACGACGGCGTCGTCCGGCGTGGAGCTGCTCCGGCGCGTCAGGGCGCTGCCCGGGTTCGGCGAGCAGAAGGCGAAGATCTTCGTCGCGCTCCTCGCGAAGCAGCTCGGCGTACGGCCGGACGGTTGGGAGGTCGCCGCCGGCGACTACGCCCTGCCCGGTCGCCGCTCCGTCGCGGACGTGACGGACGCGGGCTCGCTGCAGGAGGTGCGCGCCACCAAGAAGGCCGCGAAGGCTGCCGCCAAGGCGACCTGAGCCCGACTCAGGTGCTGGTGCCGAGCCCGTCCGCATACCCGCGCGCGTAGGCCTCGGCGCTGCCCTCGCGGAAGAGGTCCTCCGCGGCGTCCCGCACCATCGCGCGCGCGCCCTCGCCGTCGTCGTCCGCAGGGAGCACGTGCCGGCCCAGGCCGCGCACCACCGTGACGGGGCGCTGCGACGTCTTGCCGGCGAGCAGCTCGGCGACGCTCGCGATCTCGTCCGCGACCGCGGTGACCGTGACGTCGAGGCGCCGGCCGTGGTGGTCGTCGCTCCCCCGCAGGTCCTCCAGCACCGCGACGCCCGCCGCGCCGATCGCGATGTCGACCAGACCACGACGCCAGGCACGGCCGGCGGTGTCCGTGACGACCACGCCGAGCCGCGCCCCGGTCGCGTCCTGCAACCGCGCGCGCAGGCTACGGGCGGAGGCGTCCGGGTCCTGCGGCAGCAGCAGCACGGTGCCCTCGGGGGTGTTGCTCGCGTCGACGCCCGCCGCCGCCATGACCAGGCCCAGCCGGTTCTCGACGATCCGCAGCACGCCGCCGGGGTGCGGACGCGTCGCCACGACCCGCACGGTCTCGGCCGTGATGGCGTCCTCGCGGTCGGCGGCGGCGAGCACCCGGCCCTCCGCCTTGGAGACGACCTTGCTCGTGACCACGACGACGTCGCCGTCGCGCAGGCCCGTCGAGCCGTCGGGCCAGGCGGCGCGCTCGACCGCGGCGAGCAGCAGGGCGGCGAGGTCGTCCCCGGGCCGCACCTCGGGCACCCCGTCGGGCGAGACCGCAGCGAGCACGGCGGAGCCGGCCGGACGCTCGCTCACTGTGCTGCCACCGGCGCTCAGCGGTGCAGCTGCGGCAGCACGTCGCGGCCGAAGACCTCGATCCACTCGCGCTGGTTGCGGCCGACGTTGTGCAGGTAGACGCGGTCGAAGCCCAGGTCCACGTACCGCTGGATCGCGGCGCGGTGCACGTCGGGGTCAGCAGAGACGACCATGCGCCCCTCGAAGTCCTCGGGGCGCACGAGCCGCGCCATCTGCTCGAAGTCGAAGGGCGAGCGGATGTCGCCCTTGGGGAACTTCATGCCGCCGTTGGGCCACTCGCGCAGCGCGTTCGCCATGGCCTCCTCGTCGGTCTCGGCCCAGGACAGGTGCACCTGGAGCACACGCGGCATCGTGGACGGGTCCTTGCCCGCCTCGCGCGCACCGTCCTCGAACTTGCCGAACAGGCCGGAGATCTTCTCGAGCGGCGCACCGACCGTGATGAGCCCGTCGGCGTGCCGCCCCGCGCGCTTGGCGGTGACGGGACCCGCCGTCGCGACGAGGATCTCGGGCGCCACCTCCGGCATGGTCCACAGCCGGGTGGACTCCATCTTGTAGAAGGTGCCCGAGTGCTTGACGTCCTTGCCGGCGAGCGAGGCCGTGAACAGCTTGGTGATGAGGTCGATGGCCTCGAACATGCGGTTGATCCGCTCGGGGGCCTCCGGCCAGTAGCCGGCGATGATGTGCTCGTTGAGCGCCTCGCCGCTGCCCAGGCCGAGCCAGTGCCGGCCCGGGTACATCGCCGCCAGCGTCGCGGACGCCTGGGCGACCATCGCCGGGTGCCACCGGAAGGTCGGCGCCGTGACGCCCGGCCCGATGTCGCCCTGGGTGCGCTCGCCCAGGGCGGCCAGGACGTTCCAGACGAACGCGCTCTGGCCCTGCTGCGGCACCCACGGCTGGAAGTGGTCGGCGGCCATGACCCCCGAGAACCCGTGCTGCTCGGCGAGCACCGACAGCTCGACCACCTCGGTCGGGTGGAACTGCTCCAGCATCGCCGCGTAGCCGATGGTCAGCCCGTCACCCATGCGTCCTCCGCGATCTCGTGCGCCGTCGCGGGGGCCCGCGCCCGGGCCCCCCCCCCCCCCACCGCGCACCCCGGCCCCCGGGGGCCCCGCCGCGGCCCGGCGCGCCCCCCCCCCCCACGACCCTACGGCTCACTCGTAGGAGACGGCGTCCAGCACGTCCATCCGGGCGGCGCGCACCGCGGGCCACACCGCGGCGACGCCGCCGATGACGACGGCGAGCACGAGCCCGATGCCCAGCTGGTCCCACGGCACCGCGAGGGTGCTGAGTCCCTCGTCCTCGAAGACCGTGGGCAGCGTGGCCGCCAGGCCGGCACCGACCGCCAGGCCCAGCACCGTGCCGAACACCGCCGTGAGCACCGACTCGATCGTCACGACGGAGGCGAGCTGCAGGCGCCCGAGCCCGACGGCACGCAGCAGCCCGATCTCGCGCGTGCGCTCGGCGACCGAGAGCGCGAGCGTGTTGACGATGCCGAGCACCGCGATGACGACCGACAGCCCGAGCAGGGCGTAGAGGATGACGAGGATCTGGTTCACCTGACCGGCGAGCTGGTCGGCGAACTCCTCGTTGTCCATCACGGACACCACGACGTACGGGCGCGCGAGGTCGGTGAGCCCGGCGCGGACCTCGGCGAGGTCCGCGCCCTCGTCCGCCACCACGAACACCGTGTCGACCTGGCCCTCACCCGGGGCGACGACGTCGGCATACACGTCCTCCGGCAGCACGAGCGGCACGCTGATCGCGCGCGAGTCGATGACGGCGCCGACCGTCACGGTCGCGGTGCCGGCGCTCCCCTGGACCTCCAGCTCGTCGCCGAGTGCCCAGCCGCGGGTCTCCGCCGGGCCGCCCTGGACCACCACCTCCCCGCGGCCCAGCGCGTCGAGCGACCCCTCGAGGAGCTCGACGTCGAGCGAGCGATCGAAGATGCCGGCCGGGACGCCGACGACGAACGCGTCCTCGCCCCCGACCCGCACGCCCGTGACGCGCAGCGGGTCGACGGCCGCCACACCCTCGACGCCGGACGCCTCGTCCACGAGGGCCGCGGGCACGTCGCGCGTCGCGGACCGCAGCAGCAGGTCGGCGGTCGACTCGTTGTCCACGACCGACCGCGTGGAGGCCTCGGTGGACGCGGCGATGACCGCGGCGGCGCCGACCAGCGCCATGCCGATCATCAGCGCCCCCGCGGTGCTCGCGGTGCGCTTCGGGTTGCGCGTGACGT
>CAUQTR010000240.1:0-4177 GCA_963521045.1 uncultured Actinotalea sp. | reverse complement strand
GGTGTCCGGCGCCGCCGTGGCACCCGGGTCGGCGGCCCGGAGGCGCGCCTCGGCCTCGACGGACGGGGAGTCCTCAGTGCCCTGTCCGTCCGCGGTGCCCTGCCCGTCCGCGGTGCGCTCGCCTGCGGGGCTCTGCTCGTGCTCGTCCACGGTGACCTCCTGGTGCTGCGTGCGACGTGTGCTGGTGGGGGCGCTCGTGCCCGGTGCCGACGGGCGGCCGGGCCTACCGTGCTTGTGTCGCGTCGGCGCCGCCCCTTGCGGGATCGGCCTCGGCCCAGGCGCGGCGCAGGCGGGACCGGGCGCGGGAGAGCGCCGCGTCGGCGCCGCCGCGGCTCACGCCGAGCACGTGAGCCAGGGCCTCGCCGTCGAGCCCCTCCCACGCGTGGAGCAGGAGGATCCGCCGGTCGCGAGGCGTCAGCAGCGCGAGGGCGCGCCGGACGTCGTCGTCGGCCACGGCGATGTCGGCCGGGTCCGAGCCCTCGTCGGGATCCTCGGGAAGGTGCTCCACGGGCGTCGGCCGGCCCTTGCGACGGTGGTTCGCGAGCACGTACGCGGCGGTCCGGTACAGCCACGGGAGCTCGGCACCCTCGGGCACGTCCTCGCGGCGGCGCCAGGCCGTGGCGAGGACGTCGGCCGTGAGGTCCTGGGCGTCGTCCAGGGCGGCACGCCGGACCACGTAGCGGTAGACCGCGGTGGAGTGCGCGCGGAACAGCGCGTCGAACCAGGCCTCGTCGCGCACGCTGCTCCCTCCGGCACGGTCACGCGCGGCGGTCGACCGGGCTCACCCCCGGGATCCCGCCGCTCACGAGCACTGTGTCGCGGGCCGGCCGAGGCTTGCACGAGGCGCGCGGGCGGTCCTCGGCACGTCACCCGATCGCGGCGCGAGCACGACCGTTCGCCGCGCCGTCGGACGCCGACGGACCTACGGTCGGGTCAGGACGCCGTCGGCAGCCACGAGTGATCGGAGAACCCCATGTCGCACGCCACACCCGAGCACACCCCGACGTCGGCGCGGGAGCGGGCGGACGAGCTCCGGTCGCTCGCTGGCCCCGTCGAGAGCGGGGCCGACTCCGTGCCGGGCGCCGACGCGCCCGATGCCACCACCGACCCCGCGATCGACGAGGTGCGCGAGGGCGGCGACGGTGACCTCGGCGACGACGCGGACCCGTACGCCGGTCGCTCGATGCCGACGGAGCCGAACCCGACCGCCGACGACCCGGCGAGCAACCTCAACTTCTGACCACCCGCCGGTCCGCTCGGCGACGCCTGAGCGGGGCCAGACGCACAAGAGCCCCGGTCCGTGAGGACCGGGGCTCTTGCGAAGCGCTCCTAGGCGGCGAACCGCCCGGCGAAGCGGGTGTCCGCGAGGATCAGAGCGGGCGGATGTTGTCGGCCTGCGGGCCCTTGGGGCCCTGCTTGACCTCGAACTCGACCTTCTGGTTCTCCTCGAGCGAGCGGTAGCCGCTCGTCGCGATCGCGGAGTAGTGGGCGAAGACGTCGGCGCCGCCCTCGTCGGGGGCGATGAAGCCGAAGCCCTTCTCGGCGTTGAACCACTTCACGGTGCCAGTAGCCATGGCTGGTCTCCTTCAGGAGTCTGGGGACGGACCCGCAACTGCGGGGCCGCATCGAGCGCGGTGTTCGTCGTCCGCTCCTGGTAAGGAAAAATGCGCCTGGCCAGTAGGCCGGGCGCACTCGAGACGTGCAAGCACAGCAACTTCATGCGTGACGCTACGCCATCCGGGCCGCAACCGCCAGGGGCAGTCCCGAACTGGTCGAATCCGGCACCCCCCGCGGCAGGCGGCGCCACCCGGCGGCGTCGGCCCCTGCCGGGGCCTACGCTTCCGGGGTGCGGCCCTTCCTCCTCCTCAGCACGAGGGCCGACGACGCCGCGGCGGACGGCGAGCTCGAGGCGATCGCACGCTTCGGCGGGCTGGACCCGGACCGCGAGATCCGACGCGTGCGCCTGGAGGCGGGGGCCCTGCCGCCGGTCGACCTGGACGAGTGGTCCGGGGTGATCGTGGGCGGCAGCCCGTTCAACGCGAGCGACCCGCCCGACGCGAAGTCGGCCGTCCAGCGCCGCGTCGAGGCGGAGCTGCACCGCCTGCTCGACGACGTCGTCGCACGGGACTTCCCCTTCCTGGGCGCCTGCTACGGCGTCGGGACGCTGGGGGTCCACCAGGGCGGGGTCATCGACCGGACCTACGGCGAGCCGGTCGGCACGGTGCCGGTCACGCTCACGGACGCGGGCCGCGTCGATCCCGTCTTCGCCGGACTGCCGTCGACCTTCGACGCGTTCGTCGGTCACAAGGAGGCCGTACGGGTGCCGCCGCCGGGCGCCGTCGTGCTCGCGAGCTCGCCCGACTGCCCCGTCCAGGCGTTCCGTGTGCGCACCAACCTGTACGCGACGCAGTTCCACCCGGAGCTCGACGCACCAGGCCTCGTCGCGCGCGTGGAGATCTACCGGCATGCCGGCTACTTCCCGCCCGAGGAGCTCGGGCAGGTGATCGACCGGGTGCGCGGCGTCGTCGTGGACGCGCCGCCGCGGGTCCTGACCGCGTTCGTGGAGCGCTACGCGCGCTGACCCACGAGCACCGCGACGCCGTCGAGCAGGCGCTCGAGCCCGAAGGTGAAGGCGTGGTGGGGGTCGTACGCGGCCTGGAGAGCCTCGCCGGCCACGGGACCGACGCGCGCGACGGTGGGGAACCGGTCGGCGTCGAAGACGCGATCGACGTAGGGCTCCGTGGCCTGCCACCACTCGAGCTCGGTCACGCCCGTGAGACGTTCGGCCTCGGCCTTCTCGAGCAGCCCCGCCACCGTGCCGGCGACGAACCCGTTGACCAGGGTCACCACGCTGTCCATCGCGAGCTCGTCGAGCCCCACCCCGTCGACGGCGCTGAGCTCGCGCTCGTACTTCGCCATGAGGTTCGGGCCGAGCGGCGGGCGTCCGGTCGCGACGCGCAGCACCCAGGGGTGGCGCACGTGCACGCCCCAGGCGTCGCGTGCGACCTGCTCGAGCCGCTCGCGCCAGCCGGCACCCGGCGGCCACGGCCCCGACGCCGGCCCGCCCGGCCCGTAGGTCTCCCCCAGCACGGCGTCGACCATGAGGTCGACGAGCTCCCCCTTGCCCGGCACGTGCGTGTAGAGCGACATCGGCGCGACACCGAGGCGGTCGGCGACCTTGCGCATGGACAGGCCTGCCACCCCCTCGGCGTCGGCGAGCTCGACCGCCGCGGCGACCACCCGGTCGACGTCGAGCCCCGGCTTCGGCCCGGGGCGCGAGGAGGCCTCCCCGGGTGAGCGCCACAGCAGGGCCATGCTCCGCGCGGGGTCGCCCGCACCCGTCAGCTGTGTCATGGGCCCATCCTCGCGCTTGCGGTCTCCGTACAGCGTACGTTAACCTCTCGAGGTAACCTCGTACACCGTACGAGGATCGATGGAAGCGAGGACCCCGTGGCCCACCCGACCCCTCCGCCCCCCGTCCTGACCCGCGGCCTGCGCAAGCGGCTCGGCGGCGCCGTCGTGCTCGACGGCGTCGACCTCGAGGCGCACGCGGGCACCGTGCTCGCCCTCCTCGGACCGAACGGCGCCGGCAAGACGACGACCGTGCGCATCCTGGCGACGCTCCTGCGGCCCGACTCGGGTGAGGTGAGGGTCGCGGGGCACGACGTCGTCCGTGCGCCCGACGCCGTCCGTCGCCGGATCGGGCTCGTGGGCCAGCACGCCGCGCTCGACGAGATCATCGGCGCGCGGCAGAACCTCGTGCTCTTCGGCCGCCTGCACCACCTCGGCCGGGCCGAGGCGGCCCGCCGCGCCGACGCGATGCTCGAGCAGTTCGGCCTCGCCGACGTCGGCACCCGCCCGGTCGGCACGTTCTCCGGCGGCATGCGCCGGCGACTCGACCTCGCGGCCGGGCTGCTGGTCGCGCCGGAGGTGCTCCTGCTCGACGAACCGACCACGGGCCTGGACCCGCAGGCCCGGCTCGAGGTCTGGGACGCCGTCCGCGGCCTGGCGGGTCAAGGCGTCACCGTGGTGCTCACCACCCAGCACCTCGAGGAGGCCGACCGGCTCGCCGACCAGGTGTGCGTGCTGGACGGCGGCCGCGTCGCGGCCCGCGGCACGACCGACGAGCTCAAGGCCGCCATCGGCGGCGACCGGATCGACGTCGTCGTGGCGGACG
>CAUQTR010000239.1:0-4195 GCA_963521045.1 uncultured Actinotalea sp. | reverse complement strand
GCTCACCCCCGCCGCGGGCCGCCGCCCGTCAGCCCCGCGCCGGTCGCGCGCGGGGCTGGCGGGGTGGGGCTTCGTCGGGCCGGCGATGCTCGTCGTGCTCGGGCTCTCGGCGTTCCCCGCGGTCTGGGCCTTCGTCATGTCGCTGCAGGACTGGAACGGCTTCTCCGAGCCGGAGCCGGTGGGCATCGACAACTACCGCGACATGGTGCAGGACGCCGACCTGGCCGCGGCGGTCACGCACACGCTCACCTACACGGCGCTGTTCGTGCCCGCGTCCCTGCTGCTCGGTCTCGCGCTCGCGGTCGCCCTCAACCGGCGGATCGTGCTCGTCGGCGTCTACCGGACGCTCGTGTTCCTGCCGTTCGTCGCGTCCGCGGCGGCGACGGGCATCCTCACCACCTACCTGTTCAACCCCCAGTTCGGCCTGGTCAACACGGTGCTGCGGGCGCTCGGCGCGCCGCCGCAGGGGTGGCTCGAGGACCCGGCGCAGGCGATGGTCGTCATCACGATCATGTCGCTGTGGGGCCAGGCCGCCTTCACCACGGTGATCTACCTCGCGGCGCTCCAGGACATCCCGCCCGAACTGGAGGAGGCGGCCCGGATCGACGGCGCCAACCGCTGGCAGGCGTTCTGGCACGTGACCTTCCCGCAGCTCGCGCCCGTGACGGTGTTCGTCGGCATCTGGCAGACGATCACCGCGATCCAGCTCTTCGACCTCGTCTACACGACGACCCGCGGCGGTCCGCTCGACGCGACCGAGACGATCGTCTACTACCTGTGGCAGTCGGCCTTCAAGGACCTCGAGTTCGGGTACGCGTCCGCGGTGGCCTACGGGCTGTTCGCGGTCACGCTGCTCATCACGCTCGGCGTCACCCTCTGGTCCCGTCGCACGAAGGTGAGCGCCTTCTGATGAGCCTCCTCGCCCCGCCCACCCTGACCACCCCGCCCGACGACGTCGTCGTGCCCGCCCGGCGCGCGCAGCGGCGCTCCTGGGGCTGGCACCTCGTGCTCCTGCCCGTCTCCCTGCTCTTCGCGACGCCGTTCGTGCAGATGTTCCTCACGTCGCTGACGCCGGCGTCGGAGATCAACCGGTTCCCGGTGCGCTTCTTCCCGTCCGAGCTGACGCTCGACGGCTACGTGAAGCTCTTCCAGGAGTCGGACATCCTGCGGTGGACCGCCAACACGGTGCTCGTCTCGACCGTCGCGATCGTCTCCCACCTCGTCCTGTGCTCGCTCGCGGGCTACGGGTTCGCGCGGCTGCACTTCCGTGGGCGCGACGTGGGCTTCTTCGCGATCGTCGGGACGATCATGATCCCCACGCAGCTGCTCATGGTCCCGACGTACGTGCTCTTCGCGCGGGTGGGCATCATCGACACGCTCAGCGCCGCGATGGTGCCCTGGCTCGCGTCCGCGTTCGGCATCTTCCTCATGCGCCAGTTCTTCGTCGCGCTGCCGGTCGAGCTCGAGGAGGCCGCGCTCATCGACGGGTGCAGCCGGTTCCAGACGTTCTGGCGGGTGGTGCTGCCGCTCGCCCGGCCGGCCCTGGCGACGCTCGCGATCTTCACGCTGCTCGGCTCCTGGAACGACCTGGTCTGGCCGCTCATCGCGATCAACGACCCGCAGCAGTTCACCCTCCAGCTCGGGATCACCAACTTCCAGGGCGCGCGCCGCACGGACTGGTCGCTGCTGATGGCGGGCAACGTCATCGCGACGCTGCCGCTCATCGTCTTCTTCCTCGTCGCGCAGAAGCAGTTCATCGCGACGATGACGTTCAGCGGCATCAAGGGCTGACGCCGGGCAGGCCCGGCCCGGCCCGGCCCGATCCGGCCCGGGGCGGCCCGGGGCGAGCGCTCGGGCGTCGGGTCAGACCGCGACGACGTGCACCTCGACGCCGGCGTCGCGCAGAGCCGCGAGCTCGTCCGGGTCGGCCGTGGAGTCCGTGACGAGCACGTGCACCTCGGAGACGTCGGCCATGCGCGCGAGCGTCACGCGCCCGACCTTCGACCCGTCGGCGACCACGATGACCCGCTCGGCGTGGGTGACCATCGCGTGGTTGGTGCGCGCCTCGGTCTCGTCGTGCGTGGTCGCGCCGGTGCGGACGCTGATCCCGTCGGTGCCGAGGAACGCCGTGCCGACGTTGATCGCGTTGAACGTGTGCTCGGCGAGCACGCCGACCGCCTCGAACGACGTCGACCGCACGACGCCCCCGGTCATGATCACCTGGAGGTTGCTGCGCGACGCGAGCTCGGTCGCCGTGGTCAGTGCGTTGGTGACGATCGCGAGGTCCGGCCGCGTCGCGAGCACCCGGGCGACGGCAGCCGCCGTCGTGCCGCCCGAGATGGCGACCGAGTACCGGCCATCGGGGAGCAGCTCGGCGGCGCGCTCGGCGATCCGCAGCTTGGCCTCGCGGTAGTGCGAGTCCCGCAGGCGTACCGGGACCTCGTGGGTCGTGTCGAAGGCCCGCACGCCGCCGTGGGTGCGGACGAGGAGGCCCTGGTCCTCCATGTCGGCGAGATCCCGGCGCAGGGTGGCCGGGGAGACGCCGAGGTCGCGGACCAGCTCGGCCAGGCGGATCGACCCCGCCTCGTCGACCAGCTCGAGGATGCGGCCCATGCGGCTCGAACGCTTGCGCGACGTCGCGCGGGGAGGGTCCGTCGCCTGCATCGCTGCCCCCAGATGTGCAGATCGATCAGTGAGAATGAGTGATTTCAGCCAACTCGGCCGCCATTCTTGCACGGTTCGCTCGGACACGGTGATGATCCCCGCATGGTCACCATCGCCTTCATCGGTGCGGGCAGCGTCGTGTTCACCCGGCAGCTCGTCTCCGACATCCTCCGGTTCCCGGAGCTCGCCGACGTGCACCTGGCGCTCCACGACATCGACCCGGACCGCCTCGCCGTCGCCGAGGGGACGGCGCGCCGGCTCGACGCGCAGCTGGGCACCCGGGCCACGGTGACGGCGACGCTCGACCGGCGGGCCGCGCTCGCGGGCGCCGACGTGGTCATCGACATGATCCAGGTGGGCGGCATCGAGGCGACGCTGCGCGACCTCGAGATCCCGGCCGCGCACGGCCTGCGCCAGACCATCGGCGACACGACCGGCGTCGGCGGCGTGTTCCGCGCGCTGCGCACGTTCCCGGTGCTCGAGGGCCTCGCCGCGGACATGCGCGAGCTGTGCCCGGACGCGTGGCTCCTCAACTACACGAACCCCATGGCCATGAACGTGTGGTGGCTGTCCGTGGTCGCGCCCGACCTCAAGGTCGCCGGCCTGTGCCACAGCGTCTACTGGACGGCGCACGACCTGGCCGAGCTCGTCGGCGTGCCGGTCGAGGAGACCCGCTACCGGGCCGCGGGCGTCAACCACCAGGCCTGGCTGCTCGAGTGGACGCACGAGGGGCGCGACCTCTACCCGGCCCTGCGCGACCGCATCCGGGCCGAGCCCGAGCTCGAGCGGCGCGTGCGCGTCGAGATGTTCCGCCGGCTCGGCTACTACCCGACCGAGACCAGCGAGCACTCCTCGGAGTACCTGTCGTGGTTCCTGCGCTCGGACGAGCAGGTCGAGCGGTTCCGGATCGAGCCGCTGCAGTACGTGGGGATCAGCCGGGACAACCTGGCCGAGCTCGACGCCGCGCGCGCGACGCTCGCGTCCGGCGGAGACCTCGAGGTCGAGACGGGCGCGGCCGAGTACGCGCCGCAGATCATCCACTCCCTCGTCACCGGCACGCCCCGCGAGGTCCACGTCAACGTGCCCAACCGCGGGCTGATCGACAACCTGCCGGCCGACGCCGTCGTCGAGGTGCCGGCGACCGTCGACGGCAGCGGCCTCGTGCCCGTCGCCATGGGCTCGTTGCCCGTGCAGTGCGCGGCGCTGAACCAGCCCTACGTCTCGGTGGGCCGGCTCACGGTCGAGGCTGCGCGCACGGGCGACCCGCGGCTGGTGCGCCAGGCGGTCCTCATGGACCCCAATGCCTCGTCGACCCTGACGCCGGCCCAGATCTGGGACCTGTGCGACGACCTGACGACGGCCCACGGCGACCTGCTCCCGGAGCCCCTCCGCACCCGCCTGGGCGCCTACCCACTCTGACCCGAGCGCCCCCCACACCCCACCTCGGCAAACTGGAGCGTTGTGGGGCGGCCCCCCCCGCGGGGGGGGGCCCCACCCCCCCCCCGGGGGGGGGGGGGGGGGGGGGGGGGGG
>CAUQTR010000238.1:0-4199 GCA_963521045.1 uncultured Actinotalea sp. | reverse complement strand
GACCGCACCCGCGCCGCCCGGGGCCGAGCCCGCGACGACCGCACCGAGCGCACCGAGCGCACCGAGCGCACCGAGCCAGCCGAGCGGCACCGACCGGCTCACCGTGAGCGTCGTCCTGCCGCTGTACGACGGCGAGGCCTACGTCGCGACGGCGCTGCGCTCGGTCCTCGCGCAGACCCGCCTGCCGGACGAGCTCGTCGTGGTGGACGACGGGTCGCACGACGCCGGGCTCCAGGTCGTGCTCGACGCCGAGCTCCCGTTCGCCCTCCAGGTCGTCCAGCAGCAGAACCAGGGCCAGTCGGCCGCCCGGAACGCCGCCGTCCGGCTCGCCCGCGGTGACGTGGTCGCGTTCATCGACCAGGACGACGAGTGGCGCCGCACGCACCTCGAACTCCTCGTCCCGCTCCTCGAGGCGGACCCAGAGCTGGGCTGGGCGTACTCGGACTTCGAGGAGCTCGACGGCGTCGGGCGGACGGTGACGCGCTCCTTCATCGAGGAGAGACGCATCCCCCATCCCAAGACGACCCTCACCGCGTGCCTCTCGGGCGACCTCATGGTCCTGCCGTCGGCGAGCGCGCTGCGCCGCTCGGCGGTCCTCGAGCTGGGCGGCTTCGACGCGCGTCTGCGCGGCTACGAGGACGACGACCTGTTCGTGCGCATGTTCGCCGCCGGGTGGGGGCACGCGTACGTGCCGCTGCCCACGGTGCGGTACCGCGTGCACCCCGCCGGGTCGAGCGCCGGGTTGTCCTTCCTGCGCAGCCGGCTCGTGTACCTGGCCAAGCTGTCGGGGTCGCTCGAGGCGGACCACCGCCTCAACCGCGACTTCGTGCACGACATCGTGCTCCCCCGCTTCTTCCAGACGACACTCAACGACTACAGCCAGGCCATCGCGATGCGCGAGTACGCGACGGCGATCGAGCTGGCCGACGCGCTCGCGACGATCACCGACCTCGAGCAGCGTCGCGGGTGGCACCGCCGGCTGGAGATGTGGCTGCTGCGCCACCCACGGCGGATGCGCTGGCTGCTGCTGCGGCTCGAGCGCCTGCCGCGGGCGCTGCGCCCGACCCTCAACCGGGACCTCACCCTGCTCAACCGGACCTCGGTGCGCGCGGAGCTGCGCTCGCGCTGACGCGTTCGAGGCCCGAGGCGGGGTCGCACGACGCCCCGACGGCCGCTCGCGCCCGCCTCCCCGCGGGTCCACCGTGCAGATCGCTCCGGCGGCCTGGGATGCTGACCCTCGTGTTCGACTCCCTGGGCCGCTCCGTGGCACGCCACCCCCGTCGCACCATCGCCGTCTGGGCGGTCCTCACGGCGGCCTGCTTCGCCCTCGCCCTGTTCGGCGTCGGGGGCGAGACGCTGTTCGAGCGGCTCTCGACCGGGGCACCGCAGGTGCCCGGCTCCGAGAGCGCGGAGGCCGACGAGATCCTCGAGGAGGAGAGCTCCTCCGGAGCGAGCCTGTCCCTCGCCGTCGAGGGCGCGGACCCGCTGGACCCCGCGGTGGCCGAGCCGGTCGCCACCGCGCGCGACCGCCTCGCGGCGATCGACGGCGTCGCGTCCGTCATCGACCCGTACCTGCTCCCGGAGGGGCCGCAGAGCCCGGCCGCGGCACCTCTCCTCGCTGCGGACGGGGAGGGCTTCCTCGTCGTCGTCGAGCTCGAGCCGGAGCTGTCCGAGGAGGACGAGGACGCCGCGCTCGGCGAGGTCGAGGAGGAGCTCGAGACGCTCACCACCGAGCTGGGCGGCCTCGTCCCCGGTGCCACCGGCCAGGTCGGCGGCACGTCCCTCATCGTCGAGGAGATCACCGGCCAGGTGGAGCGCGACCTCGCGACGGGCGAGGCGGTGGCGCTGCCCATCGCGCTCGTGGTGATGGTGCTCGTCTTCGGCGGCTTCCTCGCTGCAGCGATGCCGATGGCGGGTGCGCTCGCGTCGATCGCCGGCGGCCTCGGCGCGGTGTACGGGCTCTCGCACTTCCTCGACATGGACTCCTCGGTCGTCAACGTCGTCACGCTGCTCGGCCTCGGCCTGTCCATCGACTACGGCCTGCTCATCGTGTCCCGGTTCCGCGAGGAGCTGGCCTCGGCGCCCCCGGCCGAGCCGGCCCACAGCCACGGCGGACGCCGCCGGCGTCGCGACCCGGGCGTCGAGGGGGCGCTGCGGCGGACGATGCAGACGGCCGGACGGACGGTCGCCTTCTCCGCCCTGACCGTCGCGATCGCGATCCTCGGGCTCGTCGTCTTCGAGCCCGCGATCCTGCGGGCCTTCGGATCCGCGGGCGTGGCCGTCATCCTCGTGGCGGTCGCGACCGCCCTGAGCCTGGTGCCGGCGCTGCTGGCACTCGCGGGCCGTCGCCTCGCGAAGCCCGGCCTCATCAGCCGCGTCCCGGGCCTGCGTGCCGTGCTCGCCCGGACGGGCGACGTCGTCTCCGAGGAGGGCGTGTTCTCGCGCCTCGCCGCCCGCGTCCAGCGCCGACCCTGGTGGGTGCTCGTCGGCAGCCTCCTCGTGCTCGGCGTCCTCGCGTCACCGGCGGCGCACATGGAGCTGCGCAACTCGACCGTCGAGCTGCTCCCCCGCGGCTCGGACCAGCGCGGCTACGTCGAGACCATCGCCGAGCAGTACCCCGCCTCGGCGGCGCCGGCCGTGCGCGTTCTCGCCGAGGGGTCGCTCGAGGACGTCACGGCGTGGGCGCAGGAGCTCGCGGACCTCCCCGACGTCGCCTCGGTGGACCCTCCAGCGGCCGTCGGCGCCTACGTCGTCATCGGCGTACGGCCCGACAGCGACGACGCCGGCGGCGAGGTCGCCCGCGGCGTCGTGCAGGACGTGCGCGGGCTGGACGCGCCGTTCCCCGTGCGGGTGACGGGGCCGGCGGCGAACCAGATCGACTTCACGCAGGCGCTCGTCGACCGCGCGCCCTGGGCCGTGGGCATCGTCGTGCTGGCGACGTTCGTGCTGCTCTTCCTCATGACCGGCTCGCTCGTCATCCCGCTCAAGGCGCTCCTGACCAACGCGTTGTCGCTGGCCGCGTCCGTCGGCGTGCTCGTCTGGGTGTTCCAGGACGGGCACCTGGCGGACCTGCTGCAGTTCACGCCGACGGGGGGCATCGAGACCTACGTCGTCGCCCTCATCATCGCGTTCGGCTTCGGGCTCGCCATGGACTACGAGGTCTTCCTGCTGTCGCGGATCAAGGAGCTGTGGGACGCCGGCGCGACGAACGACGACGCCGTCCGGCTCGGGCTCCAGCGCTCGGGGCGCATCATCACGTCGGCCGCTCTGATCATCATCGTCGTGTTCGCCGGCTTCGTCGTCGGCAAGCTCCTCGTGATCAAGGAGGTCGGCTTCTCGCTCGCGGTGGCCGTGCTCATCGACGCCACGCTGGTGCGGATGCTGCTCGTCCCGGCGACCATGACGCTGCTCGGCCGCTACAACTGGTGGGCGCCCGGGCCGCTGCAGCGCTTCCAGCGGCGCTACGCCATCGAGCACTGAGACCGCCGTGGACGTCGTGCTGCAGCTCGTCCAGCTGCTGCTCGGCGTCGCCATCGTGGGGTCGTTCGTGCGCGGGCTGCTGCCCCGCGGCTCGGCGACCGCCTCCGTCTGGGCCCGACGGCGCGCGGAGTGGCTCTCCGCCGGCTTCGCCCTGCTGGCCGCCTACCTGCTCGCGGTGGTGGTGAGAGCCCTGACGCGCACAGACGGGCCCGACCCGCGGGGGGTGATCCCCTTCCTCGTGCTCGCCGCCGTCGTGGGCGTCGCCCTGCCTGTGCTGCGTGGCGTGTGGCGCAGGGCGCGGGCGGAGGCCGCAGAGGAGCGCGCCGCTGGTGCCGTACCGGCGCACGAGGCGCCGCGACGGCACCGAGGCCTCAGCGGCGAGGAGACCCCGCCGACCCGGTGGTGAGAGGGCCCGGCACCGGCCGTCGCCTCACGTGGGCGGGCGCGCCGCGCCGTGCGGACCGAAGGAGACGAACTCGCCCTCGGTGACATAGCCCAGCCCGCGGTAGATCCGCCGGGCTCGGTCGTTGTCGGCGTACAGCGCGAGCGACACCCAGTCGGCCCCGGCAGCGAGGCCGGCGCGGGTGACGGTCGCCGTCAGCGCCGCACCGAGGCCCCGCCCGCGGGCACCGGGACGCACGCCCAGACCGTGCAGGTGCCACGAGAAGCCGGCGTCGGTCCTCCCCCCGCGCACCGACGCGCCGAACACGCCCACGAGG
>CAUQTR010000237.1:0-4225 GCA_963521045.1 uncultured Actinotalea sp. | reverse complement strand
GGCTGGGGTCGGCTCGTCGCACGCTCGGCGGGGGCGGACGCCGCCGCGAGATGCAGCGGTGCCTCGGCCCGGGTCGGCGACACGGCCGAAGCTCTGAGGTCGTCGATCAGGCTCATGGTGCTCCCACGGTCGGTTGGGGGGTGACATCACCCTAAAGCAGCCGGTCCGTGACGGTCTGTACCGTGTGTCCGATTTCACCCGGTTGCCGCACACGGCAACCTGCCGGACGCCGGGCGTCATCCTCCCGACACACAGGGCACCCGGGGAGCCGTCCGCCGGCGCCGTCCGGGAGCCGCGGACGTCAGGGGGCGGGGGCGTGGAAGCGCTGCTGCGCGGCGAGCAGCCCCTGGGTGACGACCGCCTCGACGGCGTCGGCCGCGGAGTCCAGGAGCCAGGGCAGCTCCTTGCGCTCCGCGCCGGAGAAGTCCTTGAGGACGTAGTCGGCCGGGTCCATGCGCCCGGGCGGACGGCCGACGCCGACCCGCACGCGGACGTAGTCGCGCGTGCCCACGGCCGAGGTGATGCTCCGCAGCCCGTTGTGGCCCCCCTCGCCCCCGCCCTGCTTGAGGCGCACGGTGCCGAACGGGATGTCGAGCTCGTCGTGGACGACGACCAGGCGGTCCGGCGGGATGCCGAGGTACTGGACGAGCGCGCCCACCGGGCCCCCGGAGACGTTCATGTAGCTCGACGGCTTCGCCAGGAGCACACGCGGGCCCGGAGCGCCGCCCGGCAGCGTGCCGAGCCGCACGTCGGCCACGCGCGACCGGGTGCGGTGCGACGTGAACGCCGTCGACGCACGGACGGCGAGCTCGTCGGTGACCATCTGGCCCACGTTGTGCCGGTTGCCCGCGTAGCCCGGCCCGGGGTTGCCGAGCCCGACGACGAGCCAGGGATCGCTCACGGGTGGGTCCTCTCGCTCGGGTGGTCCGGCCGGTGATGCAGGCGACGCCCGGTCCCTGCAGGGATCCGGGCGTCGCTGGTCGTGCTGGCGTCGTGCTGGGGACCGACGTCAGCCCAGGGTCTCCATGGACGACTCCGCGGCGGCGGCGGAGGCGGCCGACTGCTCGGCGGCCTGCTCCTCGACGGCGGCCTCGTCCTCGGCGGAGACCGTCGGCGTCGAGATCGCGAGGATGATCGCGTCCGGGTCGCCCGTGTAGGTCGCACCCGACGGCATGACGAGGTCCGAGCCGCGGACCTGGGCGCCGGCGGGCAGGCCCTCGACCGAGACCTCGATCGACTCGGGCAGGTGCGTCGCCTCGGCCTCGAGCGTGACGGACTGCGCCTCGAGGACGTGGATGGTGCCCGGCGCGGACTCGCCCGTCACGTGCACGTTGACGTCGACCGTGACCTTCTCGCCCTTGCGGACGACGAGGAGGTCGAGGTGCTCGATGACCTGCTTGACCGGGTCGCGCTGGACGTCCTTGACGATCGCGAGCTGGACGGCGCCCTCGAGCTCGATCTCGAACAGGGCGTTGGCGTGCTTGAGCGCGAGCATCGTCTCGTGCCCCGGGAGGGCGACGTGCTGCGGGTCCGCGCCGTGCCCGTACAGGACGGCGGGGATCTGGTGGGCGCGGCGGATGCGGCGGGCGGCACCCTTGCCGAACTCGGTGCGGGTGACGGCGGCGAGCTTGACCTCGGACACGGGGAACTCCTGTGCTGGACGACGGTGGGACGGCTGATCGCCGGCTCTGCCGGCAGCTGGGCGGCCTCGGCGCGGGACGCAGGACGGACGCGTTCCGACACGCAGTCAGACCGCCCGTCGATCACGGAGTCGCGGTGCGGCCGCGTGACGCACGCACGATCACGTGTGAGCACGGCCGTCCGACGTCCCTCGCCGAGGCAACTTGCCTACTCTACCCGGCCCCGGAGAGCACCTCGAACCGCGCGACCGGGCGGGCAGCCGCCCGTCTGCGGACGTCGGTCAGGTCGCGCCCTCGAACAGGGAGGTGACCGAGCCGTCGTCGAAGACCTCGCGGATGGCGCGGGCGAGCAGCCCGGCGATCGACAGGACGGTCAGCCGGTCGAACTGCCGCTCCTCCGGGATGGGCAGCGTGTCGGTGACGATGACCTCGCGTGCGCCGCACTCCTGCAGCCGGGCGGCGGCCGGGTCGGACAGCACGCCGTGGGTCGCCGCGACGATGACGTCCTTGGCGCCGGCGTCGAGCAGGACGCGTACGGCCTCGGCGATCGTGCCGCCGGTGTCGATGAGGTCGTCGACCAGCACCGCCGTGCGCCCCTCGACCTCGCCGACCACCCGGTTCGCCACCGAGCGGTTCGGCCGGTTGATGTCGCGCGTCTTGTGCACGAACGCAAGCGGGCAGCCGCCCAGCTTGGCCGCCCACTGCTCGGCGACGCGGATGCGGCCGGCGTCGGGCGAGACGACGGAGACGTTGGTGAGGTCGACGCGCGTGCGCACGTAGTCCACGAGGAGGGGCATGGCCCACAGGTGGTCGACCGGCCCGTCGAAGAAGCCCTGGGTCTGGGCGGCGTGCAGGTCCACGCTCATGAGCCGGTCGGCGCCCGCCGTCTTGAACAGGTCGGCCATGAGGCGCGCGGAGATCGGCTCGCGGCCGCGGTGCTTCTTGTCCTGCCGCGCGTAGCCGTAGAACGGCTGGATCACGGTGATGGTCTTGGCGGACGCCCGCTTGAGCGCGTCGACCATGAGCAGCTGCTCCATGATCCACTGGTTGATCGGGGCCGTGTGGCTCTGCAGCACGAAGGCGTCCGCGCCACGGACGCTCTCCGAGAACCGGACGTAGATCTCGCCGTTGGCGAAGTCGTAGGCCGTGGTCGGGAGCAGCTCGACGCCGAGCGCCTGCGCGACGTCGTCGGCGAGCTCGGGGTGCGCCCGGCCGGAGACGAGGACGAGGCGCTTCTCGCCGTCGTGCGTGGTGATCCCGGTCATCTGGTCAGCGTCCTTCGGTGGAGGGTGCGTCGGGCTCACGGCGGTCGGACGGTGAGGCGGCGGCCTCGGCGCGGGCGCGCTCGGCGCGCGCCTGGGGCGAGAGCGGGACGTCGTCCTCGCTGCCGAGGACGGCGGCCGCGGCTGCGGCGGACGGCGTGCCGGCGCGGCGACGCAGCACCCAGCGGTCGATGGTGCGCTGCGGAGCGGTGTTGATCCCGAGGGCGCCGGGATGCACGTCCCGTCGGATCACGGACCCGGCGCCGGTGTACGCGCCGTCACCGATCGTCAGGGGCGCGACGAGCGCGTTGTCCGACCCGATCCGCACGTGGTCGCCCACGGTCGTGCGGTGCTTCGCCACGCCGTCGTAGTTGACGAAGATCGTGCCGGCACCGATGTTCGTGTCCTGCCCGATGCTCGCGTCCCCGACGTAGGACAGGTGCGGCACCCGCGAGCGCTCGCCGATCGTCGCGCTCTTCGTCTCGACGAAGGCCCCGATGACCCCGTCGGCACCGAGCGAGGTCCCCGGGCGCAGGTGCGCGAACGGTCCGACGACGGCGCCGGCACCGACCCTGGACCCGGTCGCGTGGGAGCGCACGACCTGTGCGCCCGCCTCGACCACCACGTCGGTCAGCGTGGTGTCGGGGCCGACGACGGCGCCGCGGGCCACGCGCGTGGTCCCGTGCAGCTGTGTGCCCGGCAGGAGGGTGACGTCCTGCTCGAGCTCGACGTCGACGTCGACCCAGGTCGTCGCCGGGTCGACGACCGTGACGCCCGCGGCCATCCAGTCGGCGAGGAGCCGGCGGTTGAGCTCGGCCCCGAGGGTGGCGAGCTGGGCACGGTCGTTGACACCCTCGACGAGCACCGGGTCGTCCACGCGCAGCGCCCGCACCGCGCCGCCGTCGGCCCGGGCGATCGCGAGCACGTCGGTGAGGTAGACCTCGCCCTGGGCGTTGTCCCGCCCGAGCCGGCCGAGCGCCCCCCGCAGCACCGCGGCGTCGAACACGTAGACCGAGGAGTTGATCTCGCGGACCGCACGCTGGTCCTCGTCGGCGTCCTTGTGCTCGACGATGCCGAGCACCGCGCCGGTGCCCGGCTCGCGCACGATCCGGCCGTAGCCCGTCGGGTCGTCGACCTCCGTGGTGAGCACCGTCACCGCGTTCCCGTCCGCCGCGTGCGCCTCGAGCAGCTCGGCGAGCGTCGCGGCGTCGAGGAGCGGGATGTCCCCCGCCAGCACGACGACGGCGCCCTCGACCACGTCCCGGACGCGTCCGGCGGCCCCCGGCAGGCCGGTCGTCTCGCTGCCGGCGTGGACCGCGGCGG
>CAUQTR010000236.1:0-4240 GCA_963521045.1 uncultured Actinotalea sp. | reverse complement strand
GCCGCAGCCCGCGAGGAGGAGCAGGGCCGCGACGGCGGCGGTCGGCGCCCACCGCGCCGTGCGCGCGCTCACCCCTTGAGGCCCGACCGCGAGACGCCCTCGATGATGAACCGCTGCAGGAAGACGAAGAGGATCAGCACCGGCACGCTCGCGATGACCGCACCCGCCATGAGCAGGTCGTAGCGCACCGAGTTCGCGGACTGGAGGGTCGACAGGCCCGCCGGCAGCGTCTGCAGCTCGGGGCTGAAGAGCACGTACACGGGCCAGAGGAAGTCGTTCCAGTTCGTCAGCAGCGCGAGGAGCGCGAGCGTGGCGAGCGCCGGCCTCGAGAGCGGCAGGATCACCTTGAGGAAGATCTGGCCCGGGCTCGCGCCGTCGAGCCGCGCCGCCTCCTCGAGCTCCTCGGGGATGCTGAGGAAGAACTGCCGCAGGAAGAACACACCGAACGCGGACGCCGCCGTGGGCACGATCACCGCGACGAGGGTGTTGAGCCACCCGAGCTCGCCCACGATGAGGTAGTTCGGGATGACGAGGATCACCGGCGGCACGAAGAGCGTCGCGATGATCATCCCGAAGATGAGGCCCCGCCCGCGGAACTGCATCCGCGCGAGCGCGTAGGCCGCCATGGCCGACGTCGCGACGACGATCGCCGCGTGAGCGAGGGCCGCCCCGAGGCTGTTCGCGAACCAGCGCAGGACGGGGGTGCCCGGCGCGGCGAGGATCGACTCGTAGGCCTGCGTCGTGAACGGGTCCGGGATCCATGACGGCGGTATGCCCGCGGCCTCGCCGCGCGTCTTGAAGGACGTCACGATCATGAAGATCAGCGGGCTGACGAACAGCAGGCCGAGCACGACGAGCAGCACGTAGCGCAGGACGACGCGCGCGCCGCCCCGACCGCCGGCCTCCGGGCCTCGCGGGCGGCCGCCGCGCACCGGGCGCGCGGGAGCGGTCGCGCCGGACCGCGCCTCGACGTCGGCGGTCATGACGACCTCCTCTCGCGGAAGAGCCAGAAGACGATCACGCTGAGCACCATGAGGAAGGCGGTGAGCACGTAGCTCATCGCGGCGGCCGAGCCCATCTGGTACTGCCGCAGCCCGGTCTCGGCGATCTCGTAGATGGCCGTGCGCGTCTCGCGGCCCGGGCCGCCCTGGGTGATGAGGTACGACTGCCCGAACATGTTCGCCGAGGCCAGGATCGTGATCATGGTGATGAACACGAGCACGGGCCGCAGCCCCGGGATCGTCACGTTGCGGAACTGCTGCCACGCGTTGGCGCCGTCGACCCGCGCGGCCTCGTACAGCTCGCGCGGGATGTCCTGGAGCGCGGCGAGGTAGATGACCGAGTTGTAGCCGAGCGTCCACCACACCGTGACCCCCACCAGCGCGACCCAGGCCGCGGGGGTCGACGTCGTCCACGCGGTGTCGTCCGGCAGGCCGAGCAGGCCGAGGTAGTGGTTGACCAGTCCGATGTTGTTGTCGAGCAGGTAGCGCCACATCACGGCCACGACGGCGACGCCCAGCACGTACGGGGCGAAGTAGACGGCGCGGAAGAGGTTCCGGCCGGGGAACTTCTTGTTCATCACCAGCGCGACGAGCAGCGGGATCACCAGCAGCAGGGGCACGCTCGCGAGCGTGAAGATCCCCGTCGCCTGCATGGAGTTCCAGAAGTCCGTGTAGACGGTCGACCCCCGGTCGAACAGGTCCTGGTAGTTCTCCAGACCCACGAACGGCTTGCCGGGGAGCGTGTAGTCCCAGCGGTGCAGGCTGATCCAGACGCCCAGCACCACCGGGGCCAGCACGAACGTCCCGAAGAGCAGCAGGTAGGGGGCGAGGAACAGCCACGGCGTGACCGGGCCGTGCTTGGCGACGCCACGTCGCGGCGCCCTGCGGGTGTGCTGCAGGGCGTCCGCGGCATCCCCGGGCGCCGCGACGCGCGTCGTCGTCATGTCAGCCTCCGAAGCTCTCGGCGTTCTCCGCCATGAGCTCGGTCGCCTGACCCTGCGCCGCCTCGAGCGCGGCACCGGGCTCCTGGACACCCAGGACGGCGTCGGCCACCGCCCGCTCGATGGTCTCCGTGGTGACCTGGCCCAGGCCGGGCACGGCGGGCAGGAAGCGCACGCTGTCCAGCAGCCCGGCGATGGGCTCCTGCGGCGTGCCCTCGAGAGCCCCCTCCTCCTGCACGGAGGTGCGCGCCGGGATCATCGCGGCGCCGGCCCACTCGGCCGAGTGCTCGCTCATCCAGGCGATGAAGACCTGGGCGGCGGCCGCCTTGTTCTCGTCACCCGTGGCCTGCTTCGTCATGAAGAACTGGTGCGAGTTCGCCCAGAAGGCCTGCTCGTCGAAGATCGTCGGGACGGGGGCGAGCGCGTAGGTCGTGCCCTCGGCCTCGAGGTCGTTGATCTGCCAGATGCCGTCCCAGGTGATCGACGTCTCGCCGTTCTTGAACGCGACGTACTGCGAGTCCTGAGCGACGTCGGCCGGGCTGTAGCCCTGGTCGACCATGGACCGCATCCACTCGAGCACCTCGACGCCCTCGGGCCCGCCGAACGTGGCCTCGGTGCCGTCGTCGGAGTACGGCTGGCCGCCGTTCTGCCACAGCAGCGAGAGGAACATGAGGTGGCCGGGCCAGCGTGCCGGCATCCAGAAGGGCTGCTCGTAGCCGGCCGCCTGGAGCGCGTCGAGCGCCGCCATGAACGACGCCTGGTCCGTCGGCGGCTCGGTGATGCCGGCCGCGGCGAAGTGCTCGGTGTTGTAGTACATCGCGAGCGAGTGCACGTCGAGGGGGATGCCGTAGCGCTGGTCCTCGTAGATGCCCGCGCTCCAGACCTCCTGGCTGAAGTCGTCCTCGGAGAGCTCGAGCGCCTCGGCGACGCTGTCCAGGGGGACGATGACGTTGCGCACGGCGTTGGTCGCGAGCTGGTCGGCGTGCATGACGCCGACGTCCGGTCCCTCGTCGGCGTTCACGGCCGCGGGGACCCGCTGGTAGAAGTCGGCCCACTGGATGGTGTTGGGCACGACGGTGATGTTCTCGTGCTCGGCCATGAACTGGTCGACCATCTCCTGCATGAACGGACCGTCGCCGCCGGTGAAGCCGTTCCAGTAGGACAGCTCGACGTCCGGGCCGGTGTACTCGCCGGTGAACTCGGGCGCCTCCGCGGCCTCCCCGCCACCGGCGGCCTCCTCGGGGGTCATGCCGCCACCGCAGGCGGCGAGCCCGAGGGCTGCCACGGCGGTCAGGGCGCCGGCGGCCAGCCGGCGTCGGTGCGCGTGCGGGGTGGTACTCATCGTTGAGCTCCTCGTGAGGTCGACTGGCTCGACGCAGCGCCGAGCCGCTCCCGGTAAACCTTGTACAGCAGTTCCTACCCCATGCCGGTAAACCTTGTACAGACCGCGTGGTAAACCTTGTACGAGTCCTGCCGATGTCGTTACTGTCGCCCCGAGCCGCGCGCCCCGCCACCCCAGATGCCGGATTTGCGAGCAACGATCTGGTCACGGTGGACGCGCGCGGCAGGGGCCGCACCGGCGGGGCACCATGACCGGGCGGGTGCGAGCCCCGCCAGCACGGCCGGACCAGCGAGGGAGGTGGCCACGTGGCCAGGATCCGGCTCCAGGACGTCGCGGAGCGGGCGGGCGTGTCGATCAAGACCGTCTCGAACGTCGTCAACGGCAAGGGAACCATCACGCCGCAGACGCGGGCCAAGGTCGAGGACGCCCTGTCCCACCTGCAGTACCGGCCCAACGTCGCGGCCCGCCACCTGCGCCGCGGCAACAGCGGGATGATCGCCGTCGCGCTCCCCGAGCTGACCCAGCCCTACTTCGCCGAGATCGCCTCCGAGCTCGTCCGCGCGGCCAAGCGCCACGAGCTCACCGTGCTGCTCAACCAGACCGACGGGCAGGCCGAGTCGGAGCGCGCGATCAGCGACGGCATCGACATGCCGCTCATGGACGGCCTGGTGCTCAGCCCGCTCGCGGTGAGCGCCGAGGACCTGCGCCACCGGATGGACGACACGCCGCTCGTGCTCCTGGGTGAGCACATCGGGGTGGAGGCGCCGTTCCCGCACGTCGCCATCGACAACCGCGCCGCCGCGCAGGCGGCCACCGAGCACCTCATCAGCCTCGGCCGGCGGCGGATCGCGGCGATCGGCGCCAAGCACCCGGGTGACGACGACCCGACGCCCGCGGAGACCGCGATCCTGCGCCTCGAGGGCTACCGGCGCGCGCTCGACGCCGCGGGCATGCCC
>CAUQTR010000235.1:0-4243 GCA_963521045.1 uncultured Actinotalea sp. | reverse complement strand
CGTCCGGCCCGGGCAGGGCGCGGCCGCGGGCCGCGATCCACCGTGTGGGCCGTCCGGGCGCCTCGACCCGGTACTCCATGTCGAAGTCCCCGAGTGCGTCGATCGCCCGCTGCACCGTGCGGCCGACCACGGGGCGGTCCTCCGGGTGCAGGCGTGCGTTGAACGCGGCGAGGGTGCCGTCGAACTCGTCGCGCGCGTAGCCGAACAGGTCGAGCATGCGGTCGTCCCAGTGCAGGCGCCCCGCGGCCAGGTCCCACTCGAAGGTCCCGACGCCGGCGGCCGAGAGGGCGAGGTCGGCCAGGACCTCCGACGCGTCGACCACGCCGCGGCGTGACCCGGTCGCGGTCGCGGCGCGGCGGTCGCGGCGCTTGCCGGCCCCGCGCGACGGCGCGTCGTCGGGCACGGTCACCTCCGCAGGGGTCGGACGGTCGCGTTCATCATCGTGGTCGGCGACCCACCTCGCGAGGCGACCGGGCGGCGTCGGAGACGCGGTCGTGGAGCTGCCACCCGCTCAGCCGAGCGCGGTGCTGCCGTCGAGAGGCACCGCGAACCACACCGTCTTCCCACCGCGCGGGTGCACGTCGACGCCCCACCGGGCGGCGAGGCGCTCGACGAGGCGCAGGCCCTGGCCACCGGGCACGTGCGGTCCCGTGTCGCGGACGACCGGCAGGTCGTCACCGGCGTCCGTCACGCGGACCACGTAGGAGTCGTCGATCACGCCGACCCGCAGCCGGACCGGCTCCGTCGAGCCGTGCGCGAGGGCGTTGGCGGCGAGCTCGCTCGTGAGCAGCTCCACGACCCGCACGACGCCGGGGGCTGCGTCGGCGTCCCGGGCGTGCTTGACGGCCCACTGGCGCGCGGTCCTGATGGACGAGGGGCGGCCGTCGAGGTAGATCTCCGCAACGGCCATCGGGTCAGGATGGACCATCATCCGGGCCCCCGCCCGCCGGGGCGTCGCGCGGCCCGAGGACAGTCGTGCACCCTCAGCTCCCGAGCCGGGTGCGGATCGCCTCGGCGATCTCCTGGATGTACTCGTCCATCGCGAGCAGCGGCTCGTGCACCCAGGGGTCCAGCAGGTCGGAGTACATGTTGATGGCGACCGTGGTCACGTCGTCGGCGACCGCCGGCAGGGCTGCCGCCGAGCGGAAGCCCGCGGCCAGCGCGGCGTCGCGCCACCTCGGCCACCGGGTGTCCGGCTGGAGGTCGGGCACGATGATGCCCTGGAGCGTGTACATCGCCGTCACGCACGGCCCCTCACCGGCGGCGACCTCGACCAGGTCGCACTGCTTGGCCCGCTCGTCGCTGCTCGCGACGTAGCCGAGCTCGCCCCGGTGGCGCAGCGTGATGCTGCAGTACGTGTCCTGACCCAGCCGCGCCGCGGCGTCGCGGGCGTACTCGTCGATGTCGGTCATCAGGTCGTGCATGGCAACACCCTCGGGGGTCGGGGCGCCAGGGGGCGCAGAGCGATCGTAGGCCTTCGGGACGCAGTCGGCCTCTCGGGCACTTCGGACACGCCGCGGACGGGGCAGCCGCGTGGACGGCCCCGCTTCGTCGCCCGGGTCTAGGCGTCCGCGACCGCCGGCGCCCGTCCTTCGCGGAGGCGGTGGGACGGCCACCCGCTCGCCGTGCCGACGATGGTCAGCAGGGACGGCACGAGCAGTGCACGGACCACGAACACGTCCACGAGGATGCCGACGGCCAGCGCGAAGCCCAGCTCGCGGAAGGGCTGGAGCGGGACCAGGGCGAGCAGGCCGAAGCTCGCCGCGAGCGCCAGGCCCGCCGCGGTGATCGCGCGCGTGGACTGGGGGACCCCCAGGGCCATCGCCTCACCCAGGGACCGGTTCTTGGCCAGCTGCCAGACCCGCCCGACGGCGAAGATGTTGTAGTCCGACCCGAGCGAGAGCAGCAGCACCGCCGCGGCGAAGGGCACGTAGAAGGTCAGGTCGTCCTGGCCGAGGAGCCCCTGGAAGACCGTCACGGTGATGCCGAGGGTCGCCGACAGGGCGAGCAGGCTCGACGCGAGCAGGTAGAGCGGCGCGACCACCGCCCGCAGGAAGAGCACGAGCATGAGCAGGTTCACGGCGAGCGCGGCGACGCTGATCCGCAGCAGGTCGTCCGTCGTGTCCTGCACGATGCCCGACGCGAGCGCCGTGTCCCCGGCCACGTTGATCGCGACCTCGCCGAGACCCGCGTCCGCCGTCAGCTCCGGCAGCGCGGCGCGCAGTGTCCGCAGGCGCTCGATCGCGGTGGACTCGAGCGGTGAGGAGTCGAGCACGACCAGGTAGCGAGCCGCGTCGCCCGCGGGCGAGACCATGAGCTCCTCGTCGTCGATCGGGATGTCGCCCGGGCCGAGCACGCCGACGACGCCCGGCTGGGCCTCGAGCGCGTCCCCGAGCCGGAGCAGCGCGTCCGCGTCCGCGGCGACGTCCTCACCCTCGATGAGCAGCTCCGTGGGGGAGACGATGCCGGGGGCGAAGCCGTCGCTCGCGGCCTGCGCCGCCCGGGCGGCGGGGTGGTCGTCGGGCAGGGACTGGACGAAGCCGAGGCCGAGGTCGAGCCCACGCAGCGGGACGGCGGCGACCGCGAGGCTCGCCACGCACAGCGCGGCGAGCGCCCAGGCCGAAGCCTTCCGGGTCACGAGCCGGGTGACCAGCGACGGCCGCTCGCGCTGGACGCGCGGCGCCTCGGTGGCGGGGTCGTGCGGCCAGAAGGCGAACCGGCCGAGGACGGCGAGCAGCGCGGGGACCAGCGTGATCGCGACGACCACGCCGAGCACCACGGTGATCGCCAGCCCGGGTCCGAACCCGCGGAAGAGGCCGGAGCCGGCGACGACCAGCGAGGCCGTCCCCGCGGCGACGGTGATCCCGGCGACCGTCACGATCGGGGTGAACGACGCCGTCGCGAGGCGTGCGGCCTCGAGCCGGCCGTGCCCCTCGGCGAGCCGCGTGCGCAGTCCCGACAGGTAGAAGATGCAGTAGTCCGTCACCACGCCCAGCAGCAGCGCCACGATGAGCGGCCGGAGGTCGGCGGGCACCGAGACGCCCAGCAGCCGCGCGAGCGAGCCCGCCACCCCGAGCGTGACGCCGACGGCGGCACCGACCGACACGAGCGTCACGAGCGGGGCGGCGACCGAGCGGAACGTCAGGGCCACCACGGTGAGGATCGCGAGCAGCGTGACGGCCTCGACCACGTGCACCCAGCCGTTGACGATGTCGCCCTGCGCCGCACGGGCCGGCACGGAGCCGGTCACGCCGACGAACGCGTCCGGCGCGTCGGTGAGCTGCTCGGCGGCGAACGCCTCGGCGTCGTCGCGCTGCGCGAAGAACGAGTCGGTCGGGTCCGTGAAGAGGAACGTCATGACCGTGGTGTCCTCGGAGCCGGCGCCCGGGAAGATGCCCCCGCTGTTGGTCAGCGGGATCGCGCCGAGGATGTCCGTGTCGTAGGACCCCTGGTTGAGCGCCACGCCGCGCAGCACGGCCTCCGCCTGCGCCAGCGGGTCCATCCCGTCGGGGTCGTGCTGGACGAGCGCCACCCGGCTGAGCAGCGGGAAGCCGAAGACCTCCGCCGACCGTTGCTCGGTCACCAGGCTGGCGTCGTCCGCGCCCAGCTGCTCGAGGTCGTCACCGGACGCACCGAGCGGTGGCAGCAGGATCGCGGACGCCGCTGCCGCGACGACCCAGCCGGCGATGACGAGCCAGCGCAGCGCGACGACGACGCGGGCGTACCCGTACCAGACGCGCGCGCTCAGACTGCGCGGGGCCTGACGGTCCGTGACCGTCGCACCCCGGTCGGGCGTGCTCACGGCGTCGCGGTCGGCGTCGGGGTGGCGGCCTCGTCGGACGCCTCGTCGGAGGTCTCCTCCGTGGGCTCGTCCGTGGGTTCGTCGGCCGGCTCCTCGGTGTCCTCCTCGCCGGGCTCCTCGTCGGCGACGTCATGCCCGGCGAGCGCGCGGCACTCGCGCGCCGCGTCCTCGGACCCCGGCTTCGCGTCCTGGACGGCGTCGAGCGCCTCCTGCATACGCAGCGCGTCCTGGTCGCGCACGCCCAGGGCGATCTCGTCGATCGCCGTCGTCAAGGCGTCGTTGTACTCGGCGGCCTGGACGCAGGGTGCGGGCACGTCGCCCGACGCCTGGGCGGTCGGCGGCGCGGACGGCTCCGGCTGCTCGCCGGCGTCGCCACCGCCGATGACGCCGAGGGTGAGCAGCACCAGCCCGGCGGCCGCGGTGAGCAGCACCCCGGTGAGG
>CAUQTR010000234.1:0-4248 GCA_963521045.1 uncultured Actinotalea sp. | reverse complement strand
AGGTCGCCGACTCTCGCTCGCGGGCCCAACGCCTGCACGACGTGCTGGCCACCGCGGTGATGGTCGCCGCCCGGGCCGCCGACGCCCCCAGCCTCGCCGGCAACGCCCCGACCCTGGTCGTGACCGTGCGCCAAGAAGACCTCACCGCGGGCAAAGGCGTCGCGTGGGCCCAGGACCGGCCCGTCAGCCTCGCCGCCGCCCAGCACACCGGGTGCGCCGGGGCCGTGCAGAACGTCGTGCTGGGCCGCCAGGGCCGCATCGTCGGGCTCTGGTCACGCGAACGCTGCTTCACCGGCCACCAACGCCGCGCCATCGCCGTGCGCGACGGCACCTGCATCATCCCCGGCTGCCACGTCCCGGCCGGCTGGTGCGAGGTCCACCACGTCACACCCCACGCCACCGACCCCCACGGCACCCACACCGACAACGGCGTCCTGCTGTGCTGGTTCCACCACCGCACCCTGGACACCTCCGGCTGGGACATCCGCATGCGCGACGGCACCCCACAGATCCGCGCCCCACGATGGCTCGACCCCGACCGACGCTGGTTGCCGCCGCCGGGACGAGTGGGCCGCGCGTCGGCCGCAAGACTCGGTCCGCCCGACGACACCTAGGTCGGCAGCCCACCGGCACGGCAACCCCGCGGACCGCCGCCGCAGTGGCAGCGTGGGGTGACGAGCGGTACCCACCGTCACAAAGCGGGCCGGGCCGCCCTCCGTAGGGGTGAGACCTGGGAGGCCCGCATGACCGTCAGCCCCGCCCGACCCGCACCCGTCCACGCCGTCCCGCCGAGCCCCGCGCCGGTCCGCCCGGCGCCCGTCCACCGCCTGGTCGTCGACGACCTCACAGACACTGCCCTGGCGGCAACCCTGCTCGCGGGCGGCGCCGCCGTCGCCCACGGGTTCGGCAACATCTACGCGATCACCGCCCGGGGCGACGCGGCGGGGGCGCAGCGCGTCAACGCGCTCAAGGGGCGGCCCGCGGACCAGGTCGGGAGCATCACCCTGCCGCCGGACCGCCTGCTCTCCGCGTTCGACACCACGGCGCTGCCGGACGAGCTCTCCCCCGAGCTCGTCCGACGCGTCGTGGACGCGTTCGCCCGCGTCGGGCCGGTCGGCTTCCGCGGCCCGGCGGCGTTGCACGTCCCGGCGCACCTCACGCGCGTCGACGGCGGCGTGACGACGACGCAGGTCATCGTGCCCGGACGGGCATGCCCGTCGAACCGGTTCCTCACGCTCGCCTCGGCCGCCGTCGGGCCGGTGCCGCTGGTCATCACGTCGGCCAACCGGTCGCGGCACCTCACGGGTGCGCCCGAGGAGCCGGCGCACTGGCGCGCCTCCGAGCTGCGCGCCGACTTCGAGGGCGTCCACGGACTCGTCGTCCTCGAGCACGCCGACGAGCGCGCGGCCCGCCACCGCTACCCGTACCACCAGCCCATGTCGACGTCGATCCTCGGCCTGCACCGGGTCACGGTGGTCGACGGCGTCGTGCACCTGCCGCTCGAGCGGCACGGCTCGCTCGACGTCGCGCGGGTGCGCTGGACCCTCGCCTCGCTCGGGCTCGGCGTGACGGTCGAGCCCTCGGCCGCCACGCGCCTCACGGCCCGGACCTACCCGGGCTGACCGCGCCGGCGGTCGCCTCACATCCCCCGCCGCAGCGCCTCCACCGGCTCGATCCGCACCGCCCGCCGCGACGGGTAGAAGCCCGCGACCAGCCCGACGACGGCGCCCGCCGACGCGCAGCCCAGCGCCACCAGCGGGTCGATCACCGGCAGCCAGCCCTGGACGAGGGACACGACGGTCACCGTCACCACGCCCAGCGACGCCCCGATCAGCCCGCCGAGCATCCCCGTGATCGCCGGCTCCAGCATGAACTGCCGCCGGATGTCCCTGTCCTCCGCGCCGAGCGCCCGGCGCAGGCCGATCTCCCCCGTCCGCTCCGTGATCGAGGAGAGCGTGACGTTGGCGATCCCCAGGCCGCCACCGAGGAGGGCGAGCAGACCGAGTACCAGGAAGACGAGGTCGATGTCCGCGGTGACCGCCTGCCGCAGCTCCGACGGCGGCGGCGGCGCGACCACCGCGAACCGGTCGGGCTCGTTCGGGTCGAGCGCGATCGGCACCTGGTGGGCGACGGTCTGCCCCGACCCCGGCACCACCCGCAGGTCGAGCGTCGTCGGCGCCGCCAGCCCGAACACCTCCTGCGCCGTACCGAGCGGCACGACGACGTTGTAGAGCAGGGTGGTGCGCGCGTCGGCCGCGTCGAGAATGCCGATCACTGCGAACCGCACGCCGCCGAGGAACACCGACGGCTGGTCGTCGACGCGGTGGACGTTGAGCCGCTCGGCGGCGCCCGAGCCCAGGACGACGACGCGGTCGTGCCGCGCGTCGTGCCCGTGGTCGAACATCCGTCCCTGGGAGATGGTGCCGCCGACGGCCTCGAGGAGCTCGGGACCCGCGGCGGTGATGGTCGGCGTGAAGGTGCTCGGCCGCGACGGGTCGTTGATCTGCGCCGTCGTCACCGACCCCGCGGGCGTGGGGATGTCGGCCAGCAGCACGGCCGCCTCGACGCCCGCCAGGCCCTCGACCCGCTCGACGGCGGACCACGGGAGCGTCACCTCGCCGGTCGCGGCCCCACCACCCGCAGGCCCCGCCGGCGTCGCCACCGCGTGCGTCGCGGCGACGTCGTCGAACTGGCGCGACAGGTGCAGCGCCGACGTCTGCCCGAGCCCGATCGTCACCACGAGCGAGCCGACCCCGATCACCACACCGACCGTCGTCATGACGAGCCGGCCCGTGCTGGCGCCGAGCCCGACGACGACCTCGCGGGCCAGGTCGAGCCCGGAGAAGCGGTCCGGGTCCACGACGCGCCGCCGGCGCACGAGCCCGCGCCACGGTCGCCACCCCGGCCGGCCGCCGGCGCGCCACGCCTCGGGAAGCCTCATCGCACCTGCTCCAGCCGGCCGTCACGGATGCGGATGCTGCGCCCGGCGCGCCGCGCCACGGACTCGTCGTGCGTGATGACCAGCAGCGTGAGCCCCGACGCGCTCAGCTCGTCGAAGATGTCCATGACCTCGCCGGACGTCGTCGCGTCGAGGTTGCCCGTCGGCTCGTCCGCGAGCAGGACCGCCGGCGACGACGCCACCGCCCGCGCGATCGCGACGCGCTGCCGTTCACCGCCCGAGAGCACGGTCGGGTCGAAGTCGAGGCGGTGCACGAGGCCGAGGCGCGAGAGCACCTCGCGCGCCCGTCCCTCCCGCTCGTGCCGGGGCGCGCCGCTGTAGAGCATGCCGAGCAGCACGTTCTCGAGCACCGACCGGGAGGGCAGCAGGTGGAACGACTGGAACACGAAGCCGATGCTCCGTGCCCGTAGGCGGGCCCGCGCCGCGCCGTCGAGACCCGTGGTCGCGGCGCCGTCGAGCTCGTACTCCCCGGACGACGGCTGGTCGAGCAGGCCGAGGACATTGAGCAGCGTCGACTTGCCGGAGCCGCTCGGTCCGACCACCGACACGTAGTCGCCCCGCCCCACGGTGAGGTCCACCGCGCGCAGGGCCTGCACGGCCGTCCGGCCCGCGAACGTGCGCGAGACGGCGTCCAGCCGGATGAGGGGGGCCGTCACCGCCCGACCACCACGGACATCCCGTCGGCGAGCTCGACTTCGCTCGACGTGATCTCGACGTAGCCGTCCGCCGCGAGACCCAGCACGACGTCGACCCGCACGGAGTCGCCACCGTCGGCGGGCACGACCTCGACCCGGGCGCCGCCGTCGGCCCCCGTGCTGACCGCGGCGGCCGGGACGGCCCACACCTCGCCGTCGGTCGACCCGATGGGGATCGCGACCCGCAGGCTCTGCCCCGCGAGCGCGGCGAGCTGGGCCGCATCGCCGGTGGCGCTCACCACGAAGGGGACGGCGTCGGGGTTCGCCAGCTCCTGCTGGGCCTCCTCGTCACCGCCCTCCTCCTGCGTGTCCGGCGTCTGCGGTCCCTCGACGGGGACGCCCACGGACGCCACCGTGCCGGGCAGCGTCGACCCGTCCGGGAGGGTGAGGGTCACGGCAGCCCCCGCGGTCACGAGCGCCGCCTCGCTCGGCGCGAGCTCACCCACGACGACGAGCGTGGTCCCGGAGACCGTCATGGCCACGCCGTCGAGCGGCCGCCCGCGCACCGCCTGCACGACGTCGACGCGGCGCGGCAGCCCGGGGACGAAGGCCACCTCGCTCGCCGGGAGGTACGGCTGGGCGTCGGCCCGTGCC
>CAUQTR010000233.1:0-4273 GCA_963521045.1 uncultured Actinotalea sp. | reverse complement strand
GCGCGCGCCCGTCGCCTCGCCGCGGACAACCCGGAGCGGCTGCGCGCCGCCGCCCAGGAGCACCGGCTCATCGCGGAGGCGATCGCCGACGGCGACGAGGTGCTCGCCGTGCACGCCACCGCCGTCCACCTGCGACTCGCCCTCGCGAACGTCCTCACCAGCCTGGAGGCAGCTCGATGACCACGCACCACGTCCGTGTCCACCCGAGCGCGGAGCGGCTCCCGCGCGAGGCGCAGCTCGCCTGGGCCTTCGCCGAGCTCGCGGCGGACCGTCCGCCCCTGCCGGACGACGTCGTCGACATGGTCGTCAACCGCGTCATCGACGACGCCTCGGTCGCGGTCGCGTCGGTCGGCCGGGCGCCCGTCGTCGCCGCGCGGGCGCAGGCCCTGGCGCACCCGTACCGTCCCGGCTCGACCGTCGTCGGCCTGCCCGCCGACCAGCGGGTCAGCCCGGAGTGGGCCGCGTGGGCGAACGGCGTGGCGGTCCGCGAGCTCGACCACCACGACACCTACCTCGCGGCGGACTACTCGCACCCCGGCGACAACATCCCGCCCGTGCTCGCCGTCGCGCAGCACCTCGCGGACCGCCGCGGCCTGACGGGTACCGACGTCGTGCGGGCGATCGCGACGGGCTACGAGGTCCAGGTCGCGCTCGTGCGCGCGATCAGCCTGCACAAGCACCGCATCGACCACGTGGCGCACCTCGGCCCGTCCGCGGCGACGGCCCTCGGCTCGCTGCTCGGCCTGCCGCGCGAGGTGACCTTCCACGCCGTCGGGCAGGCGCTGCACACGACGACGGCGACGCGGCAGTCGCGCAAGGGCGAGATCTCCACGTGGAAGGCGTACGCGCCGGCCTTCGCGGGCAAGGTCGCGGTCGAGGCCGTCGACCGCGCGATGCGGGGGCAGACCTCGCCGACCCCCATCTACGAGGGGGAGGACGGCGTGCTCGCCTGGCTGCTCGACGGCCCGGACGCCGCCTACGACGTCGTCCTGCCGGCGGCGGGGGAGCCGTGCCGGGCGATCCTCGAGACGTACACCAAGGAGCACTCGGCCGAGTACCAGTCGCAGGCGCTGATCGACCTCGCCCGCCGGCTGCACCACGAGCGGCCCGAGCTCACCGACCCGGACCGGGTCGCCGAGATCGTGCTGCACACCAGCCACCACACGCACCACGTCATCGGCTCCGGCTCGGGCGACCCCCAGAAGTACGACCCGACGGCGACCCGCGAGACCCTCGACCACTCGGTGCCGTACATCTTCGCGGTCGCGCTCCAGGACGGTCGCTGGCACCACGTCGACTCCTACGCCCCGGAGCGCGCGGCCCGGCCCGACACCGTCGCCCTGTGGCGCAAGGTCAGCACGCGCGAGGACCCGGAGTGGACGAGGCGCTACCACGCGACCGACCCGGCCCAGAAGGCGTTCGGCGCGCGGGTGGAGGCGGTGCTGACCGACGGTACCCGCGTCGTCGAGGAGATCGCCGTGGCCGACGCGCACCCGCTCGGGGCACGGCCGTTCGGCCGCGAGCAGTACGTCGCCAAGCTGCGCACCATGGCCGACGGCGTCGTCGCGCCGCAGGAGGTCGACCGGTTCCTCGCGCTCGCCGAGCGCCTGCCGGAGCTCACCGGCGCCGAGCTCGGCGGGCTCACGCTCACCGCACCGCCGCACGCGCTCGGCGGCGCGCCGTCCGAGGGGATCTTCTGATGCTGCACTCCACCACCACCCCGGCCGCCAAGCGCGCCACCCTGCGCCGACGCCTGGCCGACGGCGAGCTGCTGCGCTTTCCGGGCGCCTTCAACCCGCTCTCGGCGCGCCTCATCCAGGACAAGGGCATGGAGGGCGTCTACGTGTCCGGCGCCGTGCTCTCGGCTGACCTGGGGCTGCCCGACATCGGCCTGACCACGCTCACGGAGGTCGCCGGGCGCAGCGCCCAGATCGCCCGCGTGACCGACCTCCCGGTGCTCGTCGACGCGGACACGGGGTTCGGGGAGCCGATGAACGTCGCCCGGACGGTGCAGGTGCTCGAGGACGCGGGTGTCGCCGGGCTGCACATCGAGGACCAGGTCAACCCCAAGCGGTGCGGCCACCTCGACGGCAAGCAGGTCGTCGACCTCACCACGGCCGAGCGGCGCATCCGGGCGGCCGTCGACGCGCGGCGCGACCCGGACCTGCTGGTCATGGCGCGCACGGACGTGCGCGCGATCGACGGTCTCGACGCGGCCGTCGACCGCGTGCGCAGGCTCGTCGACGCCGGCGCCGACGCCGTCTTCCCGGAGGCGATGGCGGACGCGCGTGAGCTCGAGGCGGTGTGCCGCGCGGTGGACGTGCCCGTGCTCGCGAACATGACCGAGTTCGGGCGGTCGCCGCTGCTGACGACCCGCGAGCTGGCCGACGCCGGCGTACGGATCGTCATCTACCCCGTCTCGCTGCTCCGCATCGCGATGGGTGCGGCCGAGCGCGCGCTCGACGTGCTCGCTGCCGAGGGCACGCTCGAGCCGCTCGTCCCGCAGATGCAGACCCGGACGCGCCTGTACGAGCTGCTCGACTACGCCGGCTACAGCCGGTTCGACGAGACCGTCTTCACCTCGACGGGCCACGCCGAGCCGTCCTGACGTGACCCGAGCCCGACGCACGAGTCCCGACCCGCATGACGCAAGGGAGCGATCATGACCCAGTC
The DNA here is from genome assembly GCA_963521045.1 of uncultured Actinotalea sp. Lineage (GTDB taxonomy): Bacteria > Actinomycetota > Actinomycetes > Actinomycetales > Cellulomonadaceae > Actinotalea. Next base: position 1,600 of record CAUQTR010000233.1, on the reverse strand, counting down.
CGAGCAGCCCACCAACGGCACGTCCGACCAGTCCACCCACGGCTCCACCACGCCGGCCGCGGAGCCCGTCGGCCCGGTGCGCAGCGCCGAGACCGAGCTGCCGAAGGGCCAGCGGCCCGTGCACAAGGGCCTGGTCGGGGTGGTGGTCGACACGACCGAGATCTCGGCCGTCGACCAGGCCAGCAGCTCCCTGCTCTACCGCGGGTACCCGGTGCAGGAGCTCGCGGCCGCGTGCTCGGTCGAGCAGGTCGCGTACCTGCTGTGGCACGGAGAGCTCCCGGACAGCCCGCAGCTCGCTGCGCTGGAGACCACCGAGCGCGAGAACCGCGCACTGCAGCCGCACGTCCGGGCGGTGATCGACGCGCTGCCGACGAGCGCCCACCCGATGGACGTGCTCCGCACGGCCGTGAGCGTCATGGGCGCGCACGAGCCGGCGGAGGACGTCGCCGACCGCGAGGCGCTCGCCGACGCGTCGGTGCGGCTCTTCGCCCGGCTGCCCGCCGTCATCGCCTACGACCAACGGCGACGCCGCGGTCAGGACGTCGTCGAGCCGCGCGCCGACCTGGGCTACGCCGCGAACTTCCTGCACATGACCTTCGGCGACCTGCCCGACGACGTCGTGCTCGACGCCTTCCGCGTGTCGCTGATCCTCTACGCCGAGCACTCGTTCAACGCGTCGACCTTCACGGCCCGGGTCGTCACCTCGACCCTCGCCGACCTGCACTCGGCCGTGGTCGCGGCGATCGGGGCGCTCAAGGGCCCGCTGCACGGCGGCGCCAACGAGGCGGTCATGGCGACGTTCGAGGAGGTCGGCGACGCGGGCCGCGCCGCGGCCTGGCTGGACCAGGCGCTCGCGGCCAAGCGGAAGATCATGGGCTTCGGGCACCGCGTCTACAAGAACGGCGACTCGCGCGTGCCGACCATGAAGGCGGCTCTCGACCGGCTCGTGGAGCAGACCGACCGCCGCGACCTCGCTGCGCTGTACGACGCGCTCGAGGCCGCCATGGCCGAGCGCAAGAACATCCTGCCGAACCTCGACTACCCGTCGGGTCCGGCGTACCACCTCATGGGGTTCGACACCGCGACCTTCACGCCGCTGTTCGTGGCGAGCCGGGTGATCGGCTGGACCGCGCACGTCGCCGAGCAGCGCGCGGCGAACGCGCTGATCCGTCCGCTGAGCCGCTACACGGGGCCGGAGGAACGCCACCTCGCCTGAGCCGGCCGTCCTGCGTCGGGGCGCGCCGGTCAGGATGGCTCGATGAGCGCGCCCCCGCAGGTCGTCGGGGCCGCCTCCGGTTGCGATCCGGATCGCGCGGGGGTCGAATCGGGCCGCAGGGACATCCGGGCAGGACGGGCGAGGAGAGTCACATGGACGGCAGCACGCAGACCTGGATCATCGTCGCGGCGGTGGTCGTCCTGCTCCTCGTCATCCTGTGGGTCCTGGCCCGCGGCCGGAAGACCAAGAAGCAGGCCGCCAACCGGGTCGAGGCCCAGGAGCTGCGCGAGCAGGCCGAGGCCGACCGCATCGACGTGCAGCGCCGGGAGGCCGCCGCCGCCCGGGCCGACGCCGAGGCCAAGCTCGCCCAGGCCGAGGCCGACG
>CAUQTR010000232.1:0-4278 GCA_963521045.1 uncultured Actinotalea sp. | reverse complement strand
GAGGCGCTCGCGGCGACCGTGCTCGACGCGCTCGCGGTCCCCGTCGTCGTGCGCGGGCACGCCTTCGTCCTCGGGACGAGCATCGGCATCGCGTGGGGGCGGCCGGGCGCGACGACGGACGGCCTGCTCCGTGACGCCGACGCGGCGATGTACGCGGCCAAGGCCGAGGGCAAGCGCCGGGCGGTCCTCTTCTCGGACGAGCACCGCGCGCGAGCCGTGCGTGCGGTCCGGCTCGAGGCGGAGCTGCGACGCGCGCTCGACGGCGACGAGCTGGACGTGCACCTGCAGCCCGTGATCGACCTCCGGGACGGCCGGACGATCGCGGCGGAGGCGCTCGTGCGGTGGAACCACCCGGAGCGCGGCCTGCTCGGCCCGGACGAGTGGCTCGACGTCGCGGAGACGTCCGGGCTCATGCCCGAGCTCGGGACCTGGGTGCTGCGCCGCTCGTGCGCGCTCGCCGCGCGGTGGCCGGCCTCGGCGGCGGGTCCCGCTCCGTCGCTGCACGTCAACGTCTCGGCCCGTCAGCTCGAGGTGCCCGGCTTCGTGGAGGTGGTGCACCGGGTGCTCGCCGAGACCGGGCTCGAGCCCGGGCGCCTGGTCCTCGAGTTCACCGAGACCCAGCTCGACACCGTGAGCGAGGCCCTGCTGCACGACCTCGCACGCCTGCGCCGGGCGGGGATCGCGCTCGCGGCCGACGACTTCGGCACCGGGTACAGCCCGCTCACGCGGATCACCGAGCTGCCGATCACGATGATCAAGGTGGACCGGCACTTCGTGGACGCGATGCTCGACGACGTCCGCAGCCAGGCGATCGTCACGACGCTCGTGCGGCTGAGCGACTCGCTCGGCCTCGACCTCGTCGCCGAGGGGGTCGAGACCGAGGAGCAGGCTCAGGCCCTGCGCCTGCTCGGCTGCCCCGCGGGCCAGGGCTACCTCTGGTCGCGCCCCGTGCCGGCCGACGTCTTCGCGGCGAGCCTCAGCCCGCGAGCGTCTGCGTCACGAGATCCTGCGCGGCGGCCTGCACCTCGCTGAGGTGCTCGGCCGAGACGAAGGACTCCGCGTACACCTTGTAGACGTCCTCGGTCCCGGACGGGCGCGCGGCGAACCACGCGTTCGGCGTCGTCACCTTGAGCCCGCCGATGGCCGCACCGTTGCCCGGCGCCTCGACGAGCCGCCCCGTGATCGGCTCGCCGGCGAGCGTCTCCGCCGTCACCTGCTCGGGCCGCAGCGAGCCGAGCGCCTTCTTCTGCTCGCGCGTCGCCGGGGCGTCGACCCGGGCGTACCACGACTGCCCGTGCCGCTCGACGAGCCGGGTGTGCAGCTGCGACGGCGAGGACCCGGTGCGGGCCGTGATCTCGGCGGCGAGCAGCGCGAGCAGGATGCCGTCCTTGTCGGTCGACCACACGGTGCCGTCGTGCCGCAGGAAGGACGCGCCGGCGGACTCCTCGCCGCCGAACCCGACCGACCCGTCGAGCAGCCCGGGAACGAACCACTTGAAGCCGACCGGCACCTCCAGCAGCCGGCGGCCCAGGTCCGCGGACACCCGGTCGATCAGGGCGGACGAGACGAGCGTCTTGCCGATGGCTGCGTCCGGCCCCCAGCCGGGCCGCGCGCCGCCGTAGAGGTAGCTGATCGCGACGGCCAGGTAGTGGTTGGGGTTCATCAGGCCGGCGTCGGGCGTGACGATGCCGTGCCGGTCCGCGTCCGCGTCGTTGCCCGTGGCGACGTCGAACGGCGTCGTGCCGTCCGGGTCCGTCTGCTGCATCGCACGGACGAGCGAGGCCATGGCGGACGGCGACGAGCAGTCCATCCGGATCTTGCCGTCCCAGTCGAGCGTCATGAACGCCCAGCGCGGGTCGACGGACGGGTTGACGACCGTGAGGTCGAGCGCGTGCCGCTCGGCGATCTCACCCCAGTACTCGACGGCGGCGCCGCCCAGCGGGTCGGCCCCGATGCGCACGCCGCTCGCCCGGATGAGCTCGATGTCGAGCACGTTAGGCAGGTCGGCGACGTAGGCGGACATGAAGTCGTGCTTGCGCGTCGTGGGCGCCGTCAGCGCGGCGTCGAGCTGGACGCGCCGCACGCCGGCGAGCCCGGACCGGAGCAGCTCGTTGGCCCGGTCGGCGATCCAGCCGGTCGCGTCCGAGCCTGCCGGGCCGCCGTGCGGGGGGTTGTACTTGAAGCCGCCGTCGCGCGGGGGGTTGTGGGAGGGGGTCACCACGATGCCGTCGGCGAGGCCCGTCGCGCCTCGGCCCTGGCCGCCGTCGCCGTTGCCGGTGCGGACGCCCTGCGCGGTGCCCGCACCGTTGTGCAGGAGGATCGCGTGCGAGACGGCGGGGGTCGGCGTGTACCCGTCGCGCGCGTCGACGTGCACCTCGACCTCCGCGGCGGCGAGCACCTCGAGCGCCGTCTGCCACGCGGGCAGCGACAGCGCGTGCGTGTCCCGCCCGAGGAAGAGCGGCCCGTCGGTGCCCTGGCTGCGGCGGTACTCGACGATGGCGGCGGTGATCGCCACGATGTGCGCCTCGTTGAACGCGCCGTCGAGGCTCGAGCCCCGGTGTCCCGACGTCCCGAACGCCACCTGCTGCGCCGGGTCGGCGACGTCGGGGGTCGTGTCGTAGTAGGCGCCGACGACGGCGTCCGTGTCGATGAGGTCCTCGGGCAGGGCGGGCGTTCCGGCGCGCGGGTGCATGGTCCGATCCTCGCACCGTCGCCCCCGTGGGCGCACGGTCCCGGACGGCCGGGTCAGGGGGCAGCCGCGAGGCGGAGCGGGAGCCCGAGCCGGCCGGGCGGGGTGGGCGTGCGCACGCACGGGGGACCAGTAGGCTCGTCGGCCATGGCCAGGAGAGCGACCGTCGAGTTCGTGCTGCGTCCCTTCGAGGGTCTGCCCGGTGAGCCGGACTGGGTGGCGATGCGCGAGGTGGTCCCGGCCGCGACGGCCACCGCGCGGACCACCGCCGAGCACGGCGCCCGCGACGTCGTCGTGACGACGGTGCTGCCGATGGCGTGGCCTGCGCTGCACCGCGGCGACGGGACGATCATGCTGGCCCTGCAGCAGCATGCGGGCTCGGGCGACGCGTCCCGCGACCTCGCGGACCTGCTGCTCCGCGCCCTCGAGCTCGAGCCGGGCACGCCGATCACGTCCGCGCCGCTGCCCGAGCCGGGACCTCGCCTGCAGGACGTGCTGGACCTCTCCGTGCCGTTCGAGGTGACCGTGCACGAGGGCTTCGACTACTGGACGTCGGCCGACGCGAAGCTCACGCCCGACGTCGTCGCCTCGCTCGAGCAGATGAACGAGACGATCGTCCCCACCCGGCGGCTGACGACGGTCGATGCGGCCTACTGGGCGCGCATGGGCGACCGCGAGTTCCTGCGCTGGGCGATGCCGCACGACGAGCAGGACTTCCTCGACGCGCTCGCGCGGCTGCACGCGCAGCGACGCTCGGGCCTCGGCGACGACGGCTCGATCGGCAAGTTCATCGGGGCGTTCCGCTCGTGCGGCATCCTCGTGCCGGTGTGGGACCTGGCCTTCGGCACGGAGCCCGAGGAGCTCGAGCAGCCCGTGCAGGAGCTCGGTGAGCGGCTCGCCGAGGCGCTCGCCGTGACCGGCCCGCTCGACGCGAACGAGCGTCGTGCCCGGGCCGGGTTGGTGGCGCGGCAGCTCACGCTGCGCTGACGGCGCGGCCCGGTGGTCGCCGGGCCGTCCCGACCGCGCCCGGGGGGAGTGCGGACGGGGTTCGGCGACCTGGTGCCGATGACCTGATGTTGACCAGGACCTGGCGCGGCGATGACGCGCCCTCGATCCGTCGTTAAGGTGGACAGGTGCCCCCCACACGTCGAGGCGGAACGTCGTCGACCACCCCGAACCGGACGCAGCAGCGCGTCGCCGTCGTCGTCCCTGCCAAGGACGAGTCGCGCAGGATCGCGGCGACGGTCCGGGCAGCGCGCGCCATCCCGCACGTCGACCTCGTCCTCGTGGTCGACGACGGCAGCGAGGATGCCACCCAGCACGTCGCGCGCGAGGCCGGCGCGGTCGTCGTCCGGCACTCGCACAACCGCGGCAAGGCCGCGGCGATGGAGACGGGCGCCGCCGTCGTCGCGATGCGGGACACCGAGGACCGCCCGGCCCGGCTCCTGCTCTTCCTCGACGGAGACCTCGGCGAGTCCGCGGTGAACGCGGCCCCGCTCGTCCCGCCCGTGCTCGAGGGCGCGGCGGACCTGGCGATCGCCCTGCTCCCGCCCCAGCCGGGCGCCGGCGGGCGCGGCATCGTCGTCGGG
>CAUQTR010000231.1:0-4291 GCA_963521045.1 uncultured Actinotalea sp. | reverse complement strand
CCGTAGGGCAGGGCGCCGTGCGGTGCGGCGGGATGCGGGGCCGCGGGTTGCGGTGCGTCGGGTTGCGGTGCGTAGGGACGCGGTGCGGGCGGCGGGGCCGGGAGGTCCATGACCAGGGACGCTAGGGCGTCGGGCGCTGCCGCCACCTCCGCCGGACGGCGGGTTCTGGCGCTCCGCATCCGCCTCACGGCGTAGTCGCGGAGCCGTCGCGGCGCGCTTCATGGCTCTCACCGCCGCAGAGGAGGCCCGCATGAGGTTCCGGACGACGATCCTGAGCACCGGTGGCACGACCACCGGCATCCCCGTGCCCGACGACGTCGTCGCGGCCCTGGGCGGCGGGCGCCGACCGCCGGTCGTGGTGACACTGGGCGAGTACGGCTTCCGCACGACGCTCGGGACCATGGACGGCGTCACGATGGTCCCGCTGAGCTCCGCGCACCGGGCCGCGGCCGGCGTCGAGGGCGGCCAGGAGGTCGAGGTCGACGTCGAGCTCGACACGGCCCCGCGCACGGTCGAGGTGCCCGCCGACCTCGCAGCCGCACTCGCCGAGGCGTCCGTCCGGGAGGCGTTCGACCGGCTGGCTCCGAGTCGTCGCAAGGCGCACGCGACGTCGGTCGCGGACGCGAAGACCCCCCAGACGCGCGAGCGCCGGATCGCGGCGGTCGTCGCGACCCTCGCGGCAGCACCGAGCTGACCGCTTGCCCGGCCGCGACCCCGGACGATCACGCTTGGGTCACGGTTCCGCGCAGACCGGGTGAAAACGCGCGTCGGGGCTCGCCACCACCTGACCGGATGCCGAACGATGCGGCTCGAGGGCGCCGCTGCGTCCGCTTGCCGCCAGACCGGAGCAGAACCGTGAGTGACACCCAGCCCCCCGTCCCCGACGCGAACGGCCAGCCGCAGCAGCCGCCGCAGGCACCGCCGTACGCGCAGCCCGGCCAGTACGGCGCGCCCCAGCAGCCCACGTCACCGTACGAGGCTCAGCCCCAGCAGCCGACGTCGCCCTACGCGGCTCAGCAGCAGCCGACGTCGTCGCCGTACGGCGCGCCCCAGCAGCCCGCCGCGTCGCCGTACGGTGCGCCCGCGACCGCGTACGCGGCGTCGCCCGACCAGAGCGCCTACGCGGCACCGCAGGGCGCCTACTACGGCGCGCCCCAGGGCGGGGACTACTACGGCACCCCGGCGCCGAAGACGCCCGGGATCGCGATCGCCGCTCTGATCGTCGGCGTCCTGGCGCTCCTCACCTGCTGGGTGCCGTTCGCGGGCGCCGTGGGCGGCCTCGTCGCGCTCGTGCTCGGGTTCCTCGCGATCCGCAAGCCGGGCGGCAAGGGCATGGCCATCGGCGCCCTGGCCACCGGCGCCATCGCCCTCGTGGTCGGCGTCATCGTCTCCGTCATCACCGTGGTCGCGATCAACCAGGTCAACCAGACCGCGCGGGAGATCGAGGAGAGCATCGAGGAGCTCGAGAGCAGCGGCGGCGTGAGCGAGGGCTCCAGCGCGAGCGAGGACCCGGGCACCGAGGAGCCCACCGAGGAGGCGGCCGACGAGCCCGCCGGCCCCGCCGCCCTGGGCACACGCGAGAACCCGGCGACCCCGGGCACGGACGTCATCACCTTCTCGGACGGCGAGACGCCGCTCTGGGAGGTCACCGTCGGCGCCGCGAACTGGGACGCCTGGCCCATCGTCCAGGCGGAGAACCAGTTCAACAGCCCGCCGGCCGAGGGCAACGTCTTCGTCATGCTCCCGGTCACCGCGACCTACCAGGGCCCGGAGACCGGCACGCCCGCGTGGGACCTGATGTTCGGGTTCGTTGCCGCCGACGGCCGGACCTTCGACCAGTCCTACAACGTCATCCCGGGGGACCTGATGGACGTCTCCGAGCTCTACGCCGGCGGCGTGGGCACGGGCAACGTGCTGTTCGAGGTCCCCGCGGACGCCGTCGCCGGCGGCACGTGGTCGATCGAGGCCGGGTTCTTCTCGGACACGATGTTCTTCGCCGCCGTCTGACCGACCTCCGACGGCTCACCACGGCCGCCGTCCCCCGCCGCGAGGCGAGGGCCGGCGGCCGTCGTGCTGCCGGGGCCGGACCGGCGGCTCAGCCGTCGACGGTGAGGACCAGCAGCGCCACGTCGTCGTCGCGCTGGTCGGGGCCGAGCTCGGTGACGATCGCCTCCGCCAGCTCCTCGGACGTGCACTGCCCGGCCGCGCGGACGACCTCGATGAGCCGCTCCACCCCTTCGTCGATGCTCCCGCGGCGGCGCTCGACGAGTCCGTCCGTGTAGAGCACCAACGCCGAGCCCGGCATCAGGAGCGCCATCCGCTCCGCCCGCGAGGCGCGGTGGTTCACCCCGAGCAGCAGGTCGCTGCGCGCGTCCGCGAGCTCGACGTCGCCGCCCGGGGTGCGGATGATCGGTGCGAGGTGCCCGGCGTTCGACCAGCGCAGGCGCCACACGTGGTCGACCCGGTCCTGCGCGGTCTGCTCGAGGCGCGCGAGCACCGCCGTCGCGAGCGTGTCGAGCTCGAGCCCGTGCATGGCGGTGTCGAGCCGTGCCAGCTGGACGGCCGGGCTGCTGTGGCTGTCGTAGGCGATCCCGCGCAGCAGGTTGCGGATCTGGCCCATGAGCGCGGCGGCCGTCCGGTCGTGCCCGGTCACGTCGCCGATCGCGACCAGGGTGGCGCCGGTCGAGGTGAGGAACGCGTCGTACCAGTCCCCGCCGATCTGGGCCTGCTGCGCGGCCGGCTGGTAGCGCACGGCGATGCTCAGGCCTTCCGGGCTCGGCGGCCGCGTGAGGAGGCTGCGCTGAAGCGTCTCCGACAGCTGCTGCGCCTCGGCGCTCGCGATGCGCTGGGCCTGCGTCGCACGGATCCGCTCGAGCGCCTGCGCCAGCTGCGCGGCGAACGCCTCGAGGAGCTCGAGCTCGTCGGGCAGCACGTGGTGCTCCTGGGTCCACGCGACCCCGAGCGAGCCGATGGTCCGGTCCTGGACGGTCAGCGGGATGAACGCCCAGGCCGACCGGTTGGTCCGCTCGTTGGCGTCGGCCATGGACGGGTGGAACGCCGCGGCCGACGCGCGCGTGGGGAGCATGAGCCGGCGGCCCCGGCGGGCGCACCACGCGGCCGGCCAGGGGCTGTCCTGCGGCACGTGCATCCCGGTGACGCGCTCCTCACCCGGCAACGTGCCGATCGCGCTCATCCGCCAGCCCCCGTCGGGGTGGGCGGACAGGATGGCGCCGCCGTCGGCACCGAGCACCCGCAGGCCGCGCTCGACGACGACCTGCTCGAGGTCGGCCACCGAGTCCGCGCTCGTCAGCTCGAAGGCGGCGGCGGCGAGCGCGCGCAGACGGCTCGCGGCGACCTCTTTCGCCTCGACCGCGGCGGAGAGCTGCCGCGCCCGCGCGTAGAGGTCGGCCTCGACCTCCTCCACGCGGCGCCGCCACGCGTCGTCGCGCGCGACGTGGTCGGCCCCGCGGTCCTGCACGTAGTCGGTGATGTCCTCCGCACGCTGCGCCACGAGGACCGTCCGGCCCTCGTCGTCCAGCACGGGGATGCTGATGAGCGACCAGTAGCGCTCCACGACGCCGCCGTGGACCGGGTCGGGGATGTCGTACTTCTGGATCGGCATCGCATCGGGCCGTCCCGTGTCCCGGGCCCGTTCGAACGACTGCTGGACGCGCGGCACGCCGGACGGGTCCAGCGCGTCGGGCGTCGGGGGGAACATCTCGAAGACCGGGTGGCCGACGATCTCCTCGCGCGTGCGCCCGACGGTGGCCAGGTACGCGTCGTTGGCCTCGACGATGACGAAGTCCGGCGACATCACCATGTACGGGGTGAGCAGCTGGCGGAACAGCCGGACGTGGTCGACCGTGAGCGCGGCGGACGCCGTCGGCGCGGGCGCGGGCGCGGTCGCGTCGGTGACCGGCTCGACCCAGGCCAGGTACAGGGTGCGACCGCTGGTCGCCGTGGAGCGCTCGACCAGGTACGTGCACGGGATCTCGCGACCGTCCTTGCACAGCACGGGCACCGTGACGGACGTCCGACGCACGCGCGACTGGCCCCCCGTCAGGTGGCGCGTGAACCCCGCGATGTAGGCCTCGCGCATCCGAGGAGGCACGAGCGTGACGACGCGCCGCCCGACGAGCTCGTCGACCTCCCAGCCGGTCGCGAGGGCGAGCGGCCGGCTCACGGCCACGATCCGGTCCGTCTCGTCGGCGGCGACGACACCCCGCGCCGACTCGCTCACGGCCCGCCGCACCGGGTCCGTCACGGCCTCGCGCAAGGCGGTGCGCAGCAC
>CAUQTR010000230.1:0-4302 GCA_963521045.1 uncultured Actinotalea sp. | reverse complement strand
GTGCAGGCCCACCAGGCGAGGCGCCACGACGGCCACTGCGCCGAGCGCGGTCACGAGCGCCGCCACCGCGGTCGTGAGCGAACGCCCGGACGGACGTCGGCGCCGTCCGACGGCGGGCGGCGCGATCGTCGCCGCCGGCGCGCTGCTCACTCGGTGAAGCTGTGCTCGTCGTCGGGGAAGGTGCCGGCGCGGACGTCCTGGAGGTAGGCCCGGGTCGCGTCGGCCAGGGCCTCGCGCAGCCGGCCGTACGACTTGGCGAACCGCGGGGACCAGTCGCTGAGGCCGGCCATGTCGGGCCACACGAGCACCTGGCCGTCACAGTGGGGACCTGCCCCGATGCCGATGGTCGGGATCGTCAGGATCTCCGTGACCTGCGCGGCGAGCGGGGCGGGGACCATCTCGAGCACGACGGCGAACGCGCCCGCCTCCTGCAGCGCGAGCGCGTCGGCGCTCAGGCGCTCGGCCGCACCCTCGCCGCGGCCCTGGACACGCCTGCCGCCGAGAGCGTTCTCCGACTGCGGCGTGAACCCCAGGTGGCCCATGAACGCGATGCCCGAGCTGGTCAGCAGCCGGACCTGCTCGACGACCCGCTGCCCGCCCTCGAACTTCACCGCGTGGGCGCCGGCCTCCTTCATCAGCCGGACCGCGGTGGCGTGCGCCTGCTGGGGGGAGGCCTCGTAGGAGCCGAACGGCAGGTCGGCGACCACGAGCGCCCGGCGCACCGCCCCGGTGACCGCGCGCGTGTGGTGGATCATGTCCTCGACCGTGACCGGGATGGTCGTCGAGTGGCCGTAGAAGTTGTCACCGAGCGAGTCGCCGACGAGCAGCACGTCGGTGCCCACCTCGTCGAAGATCTGCGCCGTCGGGGCGTCGTACGCCGTGAGCATCGTGATGCGCTCGCCCCGCTCCTTGGCCTGGCGCAGGTGGTGCACGCGCACCCGTCGTGGTGGCGTGCTGCCCGCCTCACTCATGGTCCGTCCCCTTCGGCTCGCGCCAGCGTGTGGTGACCGGCAGGCGCCGGTCGCGTCCGAAGGCCAGCGCAGAGACCTTCGGGCCCGGTGGGTACTGCCGTCGCTTCCACTCGGCGCGGTCCACGAGGGACAGCACCTTGTCCACGACCTCGGCGTCGAACCCGCGCGCGAGCAGCTCCTCGCGCCCCTCGGCGTGCTCGACGTAGGCGTCGAGCACCTCGTCGAGGAGGTGGTACGGCGGCAGCGAGTCCGTGTCCATCTGGCCCGGGCTCAGCTCGGCCGACGGCGGCTTGGTGATCGAGCTCTCGGGGATCGGCGGCAGCTCGCCCTGGTCGAGCGCCGCCTGGTTGCGCCAGCGGGCCAGCGCCCACACGCGCGACTTGTCGACGTCCTTGAGCGGGGCGAACCCGCCGACGGCGTCGCCGTAGATCGTCGAGTAGCCGACGGCGAGCTCGGACTTGTTCCCGGTCGCGAGCACGAGGTGGCCCTCGACGTTCGACACGCCCATGAGGATGACGCCGCGCACGCGCGCCTGGAGGTTCTCGCCGGCGACGCCGGGCAGGTCCATCTCGGCGCGGAACGCGTCGACCATCGGCCCGATCGGCTGGACGCGGTAGTCCGCGCCGAGGCGCCGGGCCAGGTCGGCGGCGTCGTCGCGCGAGTGCTGCGACGAGTGGCCCGACGGCATCGAGATGCCGACCACGTTGGCCCCGCCCAGCGCGTCGGCGGCCATCGCGGCGCACAGCGCCGAGTCGATGCCGCCCGACAGGCCCAGCACGACGGACGTGAAGCCGTTCTTGGTCGCGTACCCGCGCAGGCCGGTCACGACCGCGGAGTAGACCTCGGCGTCGGGGTCCATCGGCGCCGCCAGCAGGCCGGGCTCGGGGGTGACGCCCGCGTCCGGGAGCTCCCACAGGAGCAGGTGCTCGACGAACTGGGGGGCACCCGCGAGCGGGGTGCCGTCGGCGGCGAGGACGAAGGAGCCGCCGTCGAACACCAGGTCGTCCTGGCCGCCCACCATGTTGACGTAGGCGACCGGGGCGCCCACCTCGCGAGCGCGCCGCGCGGCCAGCTCGGACCGCACGTGGCCCTTGCCCTCCTCGTACGGGGAGCCGTTGATGACGAGCAGGAGCTCGACCACGGCCTCGTCCATGAGGGACACCGGTCCGCCGTCCTGCCAGATGTCCTCGCAGATGACGAGCCCCACCCGGCGTCCGTCGACCTCGATGACGCACTGCTCGTCACCCGCGGCGAAGATCCGGAACTCGTCGAAGACGCCGTAGTTCGGCAGGTGGTGCTTGTCGTAGTGGGCCACGACGGCGCCCCGGTGCAGGACGAGCGCGCGGTTGGTCGCGCGGCCCGCCGGCGTGCGCCCCAGCGTCCCGATGACCACGACGACCTCGCCGAGGCCGGCGTCCACGAGCTGTGCCGCCAGACGCTCCACCGCACGGTCCGCGGCGCGCGCGAAGGAGTCGCGCAGCGCGAGGTCCTCGATCGGGTAGCCCGTGACGGTCATCTCGGGGAACGCGACGAGCACGGCGCCCTGGCCCGCGGCGTCGGCGGTCCACTCGAGGACCTTGCGGGCGTTGCCGTCGACGTCGCCGACGCACGTGTCGATCTGGGCGAGTGCCATGGTCAGACCCATGGTCGTCACCCTAGCCAGGACGTGATCGTCCTCGCGCACCGGCCGGCCACGGCCCCGTGCACCGGACCGTGCACCGGGCGTGCCGGCCGTGCGGCGTCGCCCGTCGCCGCGTACGGCAGGATGTGGTCATGGACAGGCAGCAGGAGTTCGTGCTCCGCACGGTCGAGGAGCGGGACATCCGCTTCATCCGTCTCTGGTTCACCGACGTGCTGGGGATCCTCAAGTCGGTGGCCGTCGCGCCGGCCGAGCTCGAGGCCGCCTTCGCCGAGGGCATCGGCTTCGACGGCAGCGCCATCGAGGGCCTGACCCGGGTGTACGAGGCGGACATGCTCGCCAAGCCCGACCCGTCGACGTTCCAGGTGCTCCCGTGGCGTGGGGAGACCCACGGCACCGCGCGGATGTTCTGCGACATCATGACGCCGGACGGTCAGCCGTCCCTCGCGGACTCGCGCCACGTGCTCAAGCGCGCGCTCAACCACGCGAGCGAGAAGGGGTTCACCTTCTACACGCACCCCGAGGTCGAGTTCTACCTCTTCGAGAACCCCGCGGACCCGACGAAGCCGCTCGTGCCCGTGGACCAGGCCGGCTACTTCGACCACGTCGCGCGCGGCACGGGGCACGACTTCCGCCGGGCCGCGATCACGATGCTCGAGTCGATGGGCATCTCGGTCGAGTTCTCGCACCACGAGGCCGGCCCGGGTCAGAACGAGATCGACCTGCGCTACGCCGACGCCCTCACCACGGCCGACAACCTCATGACCTTCCGCACGGTGGTCAAGGAGGTCGCGCTCGAGCAGGGCATCTACGCGTCCTTCATGCCCAAGCCGCTCGCGGACAGCCCCGGTTCGGGCATGCACACCCACCTGTCCCTGTTCGAGGGGGACCGCAACGCGTTCCACGAGCCGGGTGCGGCCATGGAGCTCTCGGGCACGGCGCGCAAGTTCATCGCCGGCCTGCTCCGCCACGCGGCCGAGATCACCGCGGTCACCAACCAGTACGTCAACTCCTACAAGCGGATCTGGGGCGGCGCCGAGGCGCCGTCGTACATCTGCTGGGGGCACAACAACCGCTCCGCGCTGGTGCGGGTGCCGCTGTACAAGCCGGGCAAGGGCAACTCGAGCCGGGTCGAGTACCGGGGCGTCGACGCCGCGACCAACCCGTACCTCGCGTACGCGCTGCTGCTCGCCGCGGGCCTCAAGGGGATCGAGGAGAACTACGAGCTGCCCGACGCCGCCGAGGACGACGTCTGGGAGCTCACCGACGCCGAGCGGCGCGCGCTGGGCATCCAGCCCCTGCCGTCCTCGCTCGAGCAGGCGGTCGCCGTCATGGAGTCGTCCGAGCTGGTCGCCGAGACCCTGGGCGAGCACGTGTTCGACTTCGTCCTGCGCAACAAGCGCGAGGAGTGGAACGCCTACCGCCAGCAGGTCACCCCGTTCGAGCTGAAGCGGTTCCTGCCGGTCCTGTGACGGCGACGACGACGCCGGCGGACGGCGGCCGACGCCGCACGATGCGCGCGCGCCTGACGCGGCTCGGGTTCACCGACACCGAGCGCGCGTGCGGCCTGCTGGACGACGCCGACCTCGTTGCCGTCGTCGGGACGCTGGACGAGACGGCGCCGCTGCTCGAGCTGCTCGCCCAGGTCGCGTCGCCCGACGACGCCCTGCTCGCGCTCACCCGCCTCTCGGC
>CAUQTR010000229.1:0-4304 GCA_963521045.1 uncultured Actinotalea sp. | reverse complement strand
GTCGGCTGCTGCTGGCCGTAGGGCGCCTGCTGACCGGACGGCGCACCGTAGGGCGGCTGCTGGCCCGCGGACGCGCCGGACGGCGAGGGCGCCGAGTACGGCGGCGCCGACGGCGTGCTGGGTGCCGACGGGCTCTCGGCGGTGCCGGTCGAGCCGGGAGCGTCGCTCCCCGACCCGGGCAGCACCTGCGTGTCACCGGACGCCGGCAGGACCTCCGTGGCCGGCTCCTGCGCGCCGGTGCTCGACGTCGCACCCGGCAGGACGGCGGTCTCCGCCTCGGACGGGTGCGCGGGGGCGGCGGAGATCACCTCGGTCGCGGCGTCCGGCGTCGTCTGGCGTGCTGCGAGCGCGGCGTCGACCGACGGGTCGCCGAGGCCCGACAGCCAGTCGAGGAGTCCCGGGTACGCGGCCGGGTTGGACGCGACCGCCGCACGCAGGTCGGGCCGCTGGGCGGCGATGTCGGCGAGCACCTGCCCGGGTGTGCTCGGGTCCGCGGCCTGCGCCGCGGTGAAGCCCTGTCCGTCCGTCATCGTTCTCTCCGCCTCCGGGTCACGTACGGGGCTGCCGACGTGGGCCCCGGCGAGAACCGTAGCGCCGAGACGCCCGCGCGCGCCCCACCGCCACGTCAGACGGGCGGGAAGACACCCCAGTAGGCGAGCGAGAGGAGCAGGACGACCGCTCCACCGACGCCGGTCGCGAGCGTCCACTCCCCGGCGACGGTCCGAGCCGCGGGCTCGGCGCGCAGCCGCCGCCCGTCGAGGATGCGGTAGACGAGCAGGACACCCGCGACGACGGCGGCGATGCCGAGCATCCGCACGGTGAGCCAGCCACCCTGCACGAGGAGGGTGTTGGTGCGGTAGTTCTGCGCGAGGTTGGCGACGGCCAGGAGATACCCCACGAGCACGACGAGGGTGAGGAGCGCGCCCGCGGTCATCGTCGCGAGCGGCCCGAGCAGCCCCGGCGCCAGGGCACGCTCCCTGCGCCCGCGGACGCGCCGGACCACCCACAGGACGGGGCCCACGAGCACCGACACGAGCGCCGCCCCCAGCGCGGCGACGATGAGGTCACCCTCGGCGAACCAGCGGGGACGCTCGACGGGCGAGGCCACGAACCGCTGGTAGGGCTCGTCGCCCGCGACCCGGGGCGCGGCACTGCCCGTACCAGGTAGGCCGTGGACCCAGGTGGACAGGTCCCGCGCGAACGCCGGCACCAGCTCGCCCTCGACCTTGATCCCGTGGTTCGCGCCCTCGTAGTAGCGGACCGTCCAGTCGGGGTTGCCCGCGATCGTGAGGTCGTCGACGAGCTGCAGGGCGCCCTGGACCGTCGGCATGGCGGCGTCCCCGGTCCCGTAGACGACGAGCACGGGCTGGCGCATGCGCTGCTGGAAGGGGGTCACGTCGAACCGGGTGTACTCGAACCCGCCGCCCGGGAACTCCATGCCGACGACCCGCGGGATCGACCGCAGCACCTCGACGGGCACGCCCGTGTTGCGCAGGTAGGAGTCGACGGCGAAGGCGGCCTGCTGCCGGGGCTGGACGACCGGTGCGGCCACGAGGACCACGAACGCGACCGCCGGGTTGTCGGCGGCCATCACCGGGACGACCCAGCTGCCCTCGCTCTCGCCGTACACGCCGACCCGGTCCCCGTCCACGCCCGGCAGCCCGCGGAGCAGCTGGACGCTCCTGAGGTAGTCGTTGGCCATGGCCGGGTAGTCACGCGTGCGTGTGGAGTACGTGTCGAGGCGCTTGTTCGGCACCATCGCCACGATCCCCGCGCTGGCCAGTGCCCGGGCCTGCTGGAGGAAGGCATCCTCGAACTTGCCCGTGCCCGCACCGTGCACGAACACGACCCCGGGGCGTTCCCCCTCCGCCCCGACCGGCTCGCTGATCTGGGCCTCGATCGTCGTACCGGCCAGCTCGACGGTCACCTGCGACGTCGCGACCTCGTACGTGCCCACGGCCTCCGCGTCGACCCCGCCGCCGATGCTCGTGTCGGCGGTCTCGACGTCGATCGTCTCGGTCAGCGGCACCGGGTCCCAGCCGGGGCCGGAGACGGTACCGAGGATGCCGAGCGTGACGACTGCCACGGCGCTGGTCAGCGCGATCCGGTACCGCACGGCGGGGAGTCTACCGACGCGGTGCGGGACCTCCGGACACGCCGGCGGGACGCCCGTCAGAAGCCGAGGCGACGCAGCTGCTTGGGGTCCCGCTGCCAGTCCTTGGCGACCTTGACGTGCAGGTCGAGGTAGACCCGCGCCCCGAGCAGCGCCTCGATGCCGCGCCGGGCGGTCGAGCCCACCTCGCGCAGCCGCGAGCCGCCCTTGCCGATGATGATCGCCTTCTGGCTGTCGCGCTCGACGAAGAGCTCGACGCGCACGTCGAGGAACGGCGGCCGGCCGTCGCTCCCGTCGCGGCCGGGTCGCGGCGTCATCTCGTCTACCACGACGGCGAGCGAGTGCGGCAGCTCGTCGCGCACACCCTCGAGCGCGGCCTCGCGCACGAGCTCGGCGACCATCACCGCCTCGGGCTCGTCCGTGAGCTCACCGTCGGGGTAGAGGGCCGGCCCGGGCTGCAGGTGGCTCACGATGACGTCCACGAGGGTGTCGACCTGGTACCCCTCGACGGCGCTGACGGGCACGACGTCCGCCCACTCGCCGAGGGCCGCGACGGCCATGAGGTGCTCGGCGAGCCGTCCGCGGGGCACCGTGTCGGCCTTGGTCGCCACGGCGATGACGGGGGGCGCGTCCCGGCCGCTGCCGAGCTCGGTGAGCTGCTGGGCGATCCACCGGTCCCCCGGACCCACGCGCTGGTCGGCGGGCAGGCAGAAGACGACCGCGTCGACCTCGCTGAGGGTGCCGCGCACGAGGTCGTTGAGGCGCTCGCCGAGGAGCGTGCGCGGCCGGTGCAGGCCGGGCGTGTCCACGAGCACCACCTGCGCGTCGGGCCGGTGCACGATGCCGCGGATGACGTGGCGCGTCGTCTGCGGCCGGCCGGACGTGATCGCGACCTTCTGCCCCACGATGGCGTTCGTCAGCGTCGACTTGCCGGCGTTGGGGCGTCCCACGACGCAGACGAAGCCCGACCTGAACCCCGCCGGGCGCTCGGGACCCGGCCCGACGACCGGGCCCTGCGCGCCCGTCGGGCTGCCGGTCGATCCACTGGGTCCGGTCGGGCCGGTCATCGCGCTGCTCCTTGCGTCGAGGGCGCGCCGTCCTCGGTGCCGGGGCCCGCGTCGGGGCCCGCGGGTGCCCGGCGCACCAGCAGCGTAGCGACCTGGCGGCGTCGGCCCTCGACGCGCTCGGCCGTCAGCTCGAGGCCGGCGACGACGGCGCGGGCACCGGCGAGCGGGACCTTGCCGAGCGCCTTCGCGAGCAGGCCGCCCGCGCTGTCGACGTCGTCGTCGTCCAGGACGAGGTCGAAGAGCTCGCCGAGCTCGTCGACCGGCATCCGCGAGGGGACCCGGAAGCCTCCGTCCGCCAGCTCCTCGACCTCGACGGTCGACCGGTCGTGCTCGTCGGTGAGCTCGCCGACGATCTCCTCGAGCGCGTCCTCGATCGTCACGAGGCCCGCGATGCCCCCGAACTCGTCGACCACCATGGCCATGTGGAAGGCGCCCTGCTGCATCTCGCGCAGCAGGTCGTCGACCGGCTTGGACTCCGGGACGAAGACCGGCGGGCGCAGCAACCCGTCGACGCGCTCGTCGTCCGCGCCCGGGTGCAGGTGTCGGTGGTGCACCACGTCCTTGAGGTACAACACGCCGAGCAGGTCGTCGACCGAGCGGCCGATCACGGGCACGCGGGAGTAGCCGGAGCGCAGGAACAGCGACATGGCCTTGCTCAGCGTGGTCCCGCTCGGCAACGTGATCATGTCGGTCCGCGGCACCATGACCGCACGGGTGATGGTGTCGCCCAGCTCGAGGACCGAGCGGAACATCTCGCGCTCGTCGTCCTCCATGTGCTCGGACTCGCTCACCCGGTCGACCATCTCGCGCAGCTCGTCGTCCGTGAGGTCGTGCTGGTCCGACGCCCCGGCGGCGGCGGAGCGCAGCGGCGTGGTGAGCACGCGCGCGGCGATGAGCCACGACGCCGTCAGGCGCAGCGTGCCGAGCGGGTGCCGCCGGCCCAGGGTGCGCGGGACGTACCGCACGACGACGACGGCGACCGCGCCCACCGCGACCGCCGCGAGGACCATCACCTGCCACCACGCCATGCCCGTGCCCGTGAGCGCGAGCGTCAGCGCGACGGCGGCGACGGCCTCGAGCAGCACTCGCACGTACGCGGCCGCGGTCGCGGCCCGGTGCTGGTC
>CAUQTR010000228.1:0-4320 GCA_963521045.1 uncultured Actinotalea sp. | reverse complement strand
GCGCGCCGACGTCGCCCCGCACCGCCCGGGCGACGCACCAGCCAGCAGCCCGCCGCCCCGCGGCCCCACCCGAAGGACGACCCATGTCGAGCACGTCCGGGCCCACCGGCCCTCGCCCCACCAAGAACCAGCGCCGCGACGACGCGCGCGCCCAGGCCATCCGGCTCCGCGAGGAGCAGCAGCGCCAGGCGAAGCGTCAGCGCATGATCGTCATCGCCCTGCTCGTCGTCGGGCTCCTCGTCGTCGGTGGCCTCATCGCCTTCATCATGACCCGGGACACCGGGGGGTCCTCGGACTACGCGGACCTGCCCGACTCGACCGACTTCGCCGAGGTGGAGGAGCCGCTGGCCGACGTCGCGGCGCCCGGGACGGCGACCGACGAGGGCGGCATTAGGGTCGGCGAGGACGGGGTCGCGGGCGCTACCGACGTGCCCGAGGACGCCGTCGTCGTGACCGTGTACGCCGACTACATGTGCCCCGTGTGCGGGTTGTTCGAGCAGGCGAACGGTCCGGTGCTCGACGAGCTGCGCGAGGCCGGCGAGGTCGTGGTCGAGTACAAGCCGGTGAGCATCCTCGACCGGACCGCGCTCGGCTCGCGCTACTCGACGCGCGCCGCGACCGCGGCCGCGTACGTGGCGGACCGGGCACCGGCGGCGTTCGTCGGCTTCAACGCGGCCCTCTTCGCGAGCCAGCCCGCCGAGGGCACCGCAGGTCTGACGGACGCCGAGCTCGCCGACCTCGCGTCCGCGGCCGGGGCATCCGAGGACGCCGCCGGCGCGATCGCCGACGGCAGCTACCTCGAGGGCGACGACGCCTTCGCCGGGTGGGTCGCGGCGTCCACGCAGGTCGCGTCGCGCGAGTTCGCGCCCCAGTTCGGCACGCCGACGATCCTCGTCGACGGGGAGAACCTGGCCGACCTCGGGGTGGACTGGCGCATCGAGGGTGCCCTCGAGATGACGATCGACCGGGCGCGCGGCTGATGGACGCCACCTCGACGCCGACGCGCACGGACGACGGGCTGATCGCCCGCGCGTTCCGCATCCGGCACGACAACCGGTTCATCTTCACGACGATGCTGCTGTCGGCGTGCATCAGCCTGCTGGCGTCGTTCGTGCTCTCGATCGACGCCGTCGTGCTCGCGGGGGACCCGCAGGCCGAGCTCTCCTGCAACATCAACTCGACCCTGTCCTGCGGGGCGGTCGCGCTGTCCTGGCAGGCGTCGCTGTTCGGGTTCCCGAACGCCTTCCTCGGGCTCGTCGCCGAGCCCGTGGTCATCACGATCGCCGTCGCGTCACTGGGCGGCGTGCGGTTCCCGCGGTGGTTCATGTTCAGCGCGCAGATCGTCTACACGCTCGGCGTGATCTTCGCGTACTGGCTGTTCGCCCAGTCGATGCTGGTCATCGGCGCGCTGTGCCCGTGGTGCCTGCTCGTCACGGTCTCCACGACGCTGGTGTTCACGACGATCACCCACGTCAACGTCCGCGACGGCAACCTGCCCCTGCCGCCGCGCGCGCTCGCCCGGGCGCGCTGGGCGATCGACCACGAGGTCGACGTCATCGTGGTGTGGGTGTGGCTGCTGATCCTCGCCGCGCTCGTGGTCCTCAAGTACGGGCCGGCGCTGCTGGCCTGACGTCGCGGTCCGCCGCCCGCCCCGGGCGGGACCGCCGGGTCGGCCCGTGCTGCTCTGGCAGACTTGGGCCGGCCCGGCGGCGCCTCGCGCCGGGGCCGGTCGGCGTCCCACGCCGCGCCGCCTTAGCTCAGTGGTAGAGCACCCGCCTTGTAAGCGGACGGTCGTCGGTTCGAACCCGACAGGCGGCTCCCAGCGCCGTGCGCAGGTGCGTCCGGGCCCGGGCCGGGACCTTCGTCCTGACACACGACCGTCACACGACTGGGCCGAACGGGGTACACCGCCGGCCCGGCACGACGTCGACTTGTCCCGTTCCGTGCGGGAACGTCGGGTGAAATCCGACACATCCCCCGGGTGAAGCCGCAGGTCATGGGCCCGGAGGGCTCATCGACCACGCCATCCTTGATCGATCCCTTCAAGTGCCGGCACCCACCGGCCGATGAAGTGGTCGACCGGCTACCCACCGGTCACGCACCCCCTGTGGGCGGCTTCCCAGGCCGCCGTCACCCGACCGAAGGACACTCCCATGGCTTCTGCCCGCCGCAAGTCTGCCGCCATCGCCCTCGCCGTCGTCGGCATCGCCGGCCTCTCGCTCGCGTCCGCCGCGACGCTCACCGTCAACGGCGGCACCATCCAGGCCGGCACGACGCTCGACGCGACGTGCGACACGACCGGGGTCGACGCCAAGTTCACCTCGGGCTGGACCGGTACCGCCTACGGCGTCACCGCGGTGACCATCTCGGGGATCGACCAGGCGTGCATCGACGAGGCCACCCTTGTCGGCGTGAACGTCACGGGCGCCACGACGCAGGCCCCGGCCGAGCAGACGGCAGCCTCCTCGCTCACCTTCGCGGTCACCGGCCCGGCCGCGGCCATCGGCCAGGTCGCCGTCGTCATCCACAACTGATCGACCGCCCTTCCGGGAGCACTGAAACACCTTCGGTGGACGTTGCGGCTGCCGCGGCAGCCGGCGCAGGACTCCTGCGCCGGCTGCTCGGCAGTGCCCGGGACATGGTGTGGCTCGCGGTGGCCGTCGTCGCGGGCGTGCTGCTGTGGCCGAGCTCGCTCGGCGGCTGCACCACGCTGACGATCGTCAGCGGAGAGTCGATGGAGCCGACGTACTACACCGGCGACCTCGTGGTCTCGCGCTGCGGGCCGGTCGAGGTCGGCGACGTCGTGGTCTACAACCCGCCGAGCGTCCCCGGGGCGCGGGTCATCCACCGCGTGATCGGCGGCGACGCCGAGGCCGGCTGGACGATCCAGGGCGACAACAACGACTTCGTCGACCCGTGGGAGCCCACGGATGAGTACGTCCTCGGCAGCGCGGTGCTCCACGTGCCGCGAGCAGGGTTGTACGCGTCGATCCTGCTCAGCCCGCTCACCTGGATCTCCGTCCTCGTCATCGCCCTCGCCGTGATCCTTTGGCCGGGGACGTCCCCGGAGGACGACGAGAGCGACGCCGACGTCGATCCGGCCGCGGACGGGACAGATCCCGAGGACGGGACGGAGCCCGAGCGCGAAACGGGACCGGAGGGCGGTGCCGACCTCTCGGCCACGCCGGATCCGGTCCCGACCGGCCGCGCCGGCTGACCCGGGGCCGCACGACCCCGCCGGGCAACCGGCACCCGTACGCACGAGACGAAGGAGGTGGCACGGTGAAGCGAGCTGCGCTCGCCCTGGTCCTCCTGCTCGTGGTGCTCGGTTCGATCGGTACCGCGAGCGCCGCGACCCTCGCCGTGCGCGGCGGCGCCGTGGACGAGTTCACCGTCACGCGTCCGTGCGCCGACGGGGCGACCGCGACGGGCGCGAACCCGGCCACGACGAACCAGACCCACGTCCGCCTCACCATCCCGCAGGCTTGCGTCGGCAGGAACGTCCAGGTCACGGTGGTGGACGCGGCGGGCGTCGCGCACAGCGGCGCGGCCTCGCCCATGAACCAGGCGACGCTCGACATCCCGGTCCAGGGCGGCTTCACCGCGGCGGCCGGCCTCACCGTCCGGGCCACGGTCGACGGCTGGAACCTCACGACGACCTGGAGCTGGACGGCGCCGGCGTACATCTGGTGCACCGTCGTGACGCCGGGCTCCACGGCGACGTGCACGGCGACGATCGTCAAGCGGACGACCGACGCGCGCGTCCCCTACTGGGACGTCGTCGTGAGCACGACGTCACCCACCCCGGTCCGCTGGGAGGTCGGCTTCGACCTCGCGAACAGCTACTACGGGACGGTTACCCGCCTCGGCAACTCGGACCTCGACGGCTACGACGACGCCTGGCCCTACTCGTGGGGAGACGCCGTCGGCAACTGGTCCGCGATCAACGACGTCGTCCGGCAGAACTGCGGGGCCGCGCCGATGAGGGTCCAGGGCCTCGACAGCGCCCCGAGGTGGGACGCGTCGAACAACTTCCGTGAGGTGCGCGCCGGGAGGGAGCGGCTGTTCTCTCTGGTGGTGAACCAGACGCAGGCGGGCTACGACGACGTCAAGCGTCCGGGCACCTGCGTCTGACCGCCGACGATGCCGACGGCGGCAGGCCGGGTCCCGCCGGGTGACCGGCCGCCACAGATCTAGCGCTCGACCGGCGCGAGCTGCGGCCGCTTGGGCACCCGCAGGTCCCCGCTCGAGCGCCCGCGCAGACGCCGCGTCGCCCACGGGTACGCGTGCTCGCGGAACCACTCCGCGTCCTGCCGGACG
>CAUQTR010000227.1:0-4328 GCA_963521045.1 uncultured Actinotalea sp. | reverse complement strand
GCGCTGACGCTCGCGCTCGCGGCGTGCTCCTCGGGTCTGCCGCTCGCGGAGGTGCCGGCCGTCCCGGCCGCGGAGTCGCGCGTGGCCCTCGCTGCCGACCGCCGGGCCGCCGAGCGGGCGGTCGAGAGCGCGGACGGCCCTCTGTCGGTGACCGAGGCGGGGGAGTACTACCTCACCCTCGTCGCCCCCACCAACACGCTGCTCGACGACTTCGACACCGCGGTCGCGACGAGCGACCTCACCCGCCTGCGGGATGTCGCGGCCGAGCTGGCCGAGGGCTACCAGCTCTTCGCCGACGGCCTGACGTCCGCCGAGTGGCCCGCGTCCGCCGCGGTGGCGGCCGAGGCGCTCGCGCTCGAGCTCGAGGCGGAGGTCCCCGCGTGGCAGGCGGTCGCCGACGCCGGCACGGATCAGGAGACGGCCGAGCGGCTCGCCGAGCTGCCGCCGCCGGGCACGGCGGCGCAGCTCCTGCGGTCGGCACTCGACCTGGACGGCGTGCCCGAGGGCTGACCCTTGCCGCCGGGCGCTGAGCCGTCAGTCAGCGGTGACCTCGGTGACCTGACCGTCCTCGACGTGCAGGCGTCGCGTGAGCCGCACCGTCTCGAGCATCCGGCGGTCGTGGGTGACCAGCAGGATCGTCCCGTCGAACGCGTCGAGGGCGGCCTCGAGCTGCTCGATCGCGGGCAGGTCGAGGTGGTTCGTCGGCTCGTCGAGCACCAGCAGGTTGACGCCCCGCGCCTGCAGCAGCGCGAGCGCGGCCCTCGTGCGCTCGCCGGGCGACTGCGACGCCGCGGACCGGTGGATGTGGTGCCCGCCGAGGCCGAACTTGGCGAGCAGCGTCCGCACGTCGGCCGTCGTCCAGTCCGGCACCTCCCGGGCGAAGGCGGTGACGAGCGGCTCGTCGCCCTCGAACGCTCGCCGCGCCTGGTCGACCTCGCCGACCAGCACACCCGAACCCAGGTCCACGACGCCGGAGGTGGGGTCGAGCCGCCCGAGCAGCAGGGCCAGCAGCGTCGACTTGCCCGCGCCGTTGGGTCCGGTGACGGCGACCCTGTCCTGCCAGTCGACCTGCACGTCGACCGGGCCGAGCACGAAGTCGCCCCGCCGCACGGTCGCCGCCCGCGCCACGGCCACGATCGCGCCCGAACGTGGGCCGCTCGCGATGCTCATCTGGAGCTGCCACTCCTTGCGCGGCTCCTCGACCACCTCGAGCCGGCTGATCATGCGGTCCGTCTGCCGGGCCTTGGCGGCCTGCTTCTCGGACGTCTGCCCGCGGAAGCTCTTCACGTGCTTGTCGTTGTCGGACGCCTTGCGCCGGGCGTTGCGCACGCCCTTCTCCATCCAGGCGCGCTGCGTGCGGGCGCGCGCCTGGAGCGCGTCGAGCCGGGACGCGTAGCCCTCGTACGCCTCGCGCGCCCGGCGCCGCGCCACCGAGCGCTCCTCGAGGTAGGAGTCGTAGCTGCCGCCGTAGAGCTGGACGCGCTGCAGGCTGCGGTCGATCTCGACGACGGCCGTCACGGTCCGGCTGAGGAACTCCCGGTCGTGGCTCACCACCACGACGGGCGCCTCGACCCGGTCGACGAAGTCCTCGAGCAGCGCGAGCCCCGCGGCGTCGAGGTCGTTGGTCGGCTCGTCGAGGAGGTAGAGGTCGTAGCGCGAGAGCAGGAGGGCGGCGAGGCCGACGCGCGCGCCCTGGCCGCCGGAGAGCACGGTCATGGGCAGGTCGAGGTCGACGCCCAGCCCGATCTCCGCGGCGACCGTCTCGCACCGGGTCTCGAAGTCCGCGCCGCCGAGGCGGAGCCACGTCTCGAGCGCCTCGCCGTAGGTGTCGCCGGCGTCGGGCGCCCCCGCAGCGAGCGCATCCGCGGCGTCGTCCATGGCGGCCTGGGCCGCCGCGACGCCCGTGCGCCGCTCGAGGTGCTGCCGCACCGACTCGCCGGCGACACGCTCCACCTCCTGCGCGAGGTAGCCGAGCTGGGCGTCGGGCGGGGAGACGCTCACGCTGCCCTCGTCGGGCGCTCGGCGGCCGGCGAGGATCTGCAGCAGCGTCGACTTCCCGGCCCCGTTCGGCCCGACCAACCCGACGACGTCGCCCGGCGCGACGACCAGCTCGGCGCCCGTGAAGAGCGTCCGGTCACCGAACGCGACCCCGACACCCCTGGCCTGCACCGTCGCACTCATGCCCCCAGTCTCCCGTGCCGCGGAGCCCTCGTGCGACGTCGTTCCCCCGGGGGCGGGCAGCCGACCTCCGACCTACAGTGGAAGGTCCACGGAGCGCGCGCGGCGCACGGGCGCGTCAGCGGCACGACTGCACCGCGCAGGGCGGAGGACGGTGCCGTGATGCCGGTCGTCTTCGTCCACGGGACCCGCACCTCGGCGGACATCTGGCGGCGCCAGGTCCACGCGGTCACCGCCGCGGGTCACGAGGCCGTCGCCGTCGAGCTGCCCGGCCACGGGGCGAGGTCCGGCGAGCGCTTCACGCTGCCCGAGGCGCTCGCGACGATCGGACGCGCGGTCGACGGAGCCCCCGGGCCTGTGCTGCTCGTCGGGCTGTCCCTGGGCGGCTACGCCGCGCTCGCCTATGCGGCGCAGCACCCGACGCAGGTCGCGGGGCTGGTGCTCTCCGGCTGCTCCACGGAGATCCGCGGCAAGCCGCTGCGTGCCTACCGTGTGCTCTCGTGGCGCATCGCCGAGACGATGCGCCCGAGCCGGCACTCGTGGCACGTGGTCGACGACATGCTGGCCGCGATGCGCGGGTACTCGGCGCTCGCGGACCTGCGCCGGGTGCACGTCCCGGTGTGGCTCATCAACGGCGTCCGGGACCCGATGCGCCTCGAGGAGTGGCGGTTCCTGCTGCACCCCGGCGTGCGCCGGCACGTGGTGCGCCGGGCGGGTCACGACGTCAACAGCCACGCGCCGCACGCCTTCAACCGGTTGCTGCTGCGGGCGCTGCACGACGTCGCCGTGCTGCCGCGGGTCGTGGCGCGGGCGGTGCACGCGGTCTGACGCCGGCCACGGGGTCGGACCGCCGGTCTGCACCGCCGGTCTGCACCGCCGGTCTGCACCGCCGGTCTGCACCGCCGCGCGGGACCCGTTGCGTCGTCGGGCGGCGGACCTACGTCCCGCCTCGCGCCGACCCGGTCCTCCTAGTCTCGCTTTTGCCCCGGCGGCGCCGGGTCAAAAGCCTGCTCGAACCAGCCCGCTCCGAACCCAGGGACCACGATGACGCCCCGCCCCGCCCCTGCTTCCCGCCGCACACGCGTCGCCGTGACCGGCGCCCTGACCGGCCTCGTCCTCGTCGGCGGCGCGGTGCCCGCCCAGGCGCACGAGCGCTGGTTCACCGAGAACACCGCGGGCGGCGACTGGGGGTTCTTCTTCTCGGCCGTCCCGCTGGGGCTCGCGTTGCTCATGGTCGTGGTGACGGTCGTCTGGCGGTTCGCGGCGGGCCGGCTGCCCCGGCCGGAGCTGGGCGTCCTGCGCCCCCTCGGCCGCCTCGCGCCGTACATCCCCCGCCTGCTCGCGATCCACCTCGGCGTCTCGCTGCTCGTCTTCTCGGTCACGGGCGCGTTCCTCACGCCGTCGCTGCCGCTCGACGACGTGCCGGGCCGCTACGTGGCCGGCGTCGTGCAGGCGGCGATCGGGATCTGGCTCATCACCGGCATCCGGTTGCGGGTCGCCGCGCTCGGTGTGGTCCTCCTGGGTCCGCCTGCCCTGCTGACCGCCGGACCGGTAGCGCTCCTCGAGACGGCGGGCCTCCTCGGCATCGCGCTCTTCCTCGCCGTCGTGCCGCCGTCGGACGCGACCTTCGGGCGGGTCGAGCCGAGCCCCGAGCGGCTGCGGGTGGCGCTGCTCGCGCTGCGGGTCCTCGTCGCGACCGCCCTCATCACCCTCGCGTTCAGCGAGAAGTTCACGAACCCGGAGCTCGCCCGGAACACGCTCGAGGCGTACCCGCAGCTCAACGTGTTCGAGCTCGTGGGCATCCCGATGCCGGTCGACACGTTCATCGCCGTGGCCGGCGCTATCGAGCTGCTCTTCGGCCTGCTCGTCCTGTCCGGCGCCATGCCGCAGGTCGCGGTCCTGGTCGCGATGGTGCCGTTCAACGCGACGCTCCTGCTCTTCGGTACCACCGAGGTGGTCGGTCACCTGCCCGTGTACGGCGTCTTCCTCACGCTGCTCGTCTACGGCTCGAACCCCACGACGGCACCCGCGGTCTCGTGGCTGCCGTCGGCCGCCGACCTGCGCTCGGTACGCGGCCCGCTTGCCGCCCGACGACGCGGTGCGGCGGCGGTCCCGGCGTCGTCGCAGGCCTGACCGGACGTCCTGGGGGC
>CAUQTR010000226.1:0-4343 GCA_963521045.1 uncultured Actinotalea sp. | reverse complement strand
GCTCGACGCCGGTCAGCGCGCGGGAGCGGTTCGCCCACTCGGCGAGCAGGTCGCGCAGTGGGCGGACGAGCTTCGGCGGCCGCGTTGCCCGCGTGAGGTGCTGACGCGCCCGGCTGGTCTCGACGCGCGACGGGCTGCGGCCGTGTGAAGCGACGAAGTCGACAGCCCACTGCTGCTCGGCGCAGTGGATCTGCTCGGCGCGGATGGAGAAGGCGGCCAGGACGGCGTCGTCGATGCCCTCGAGCTCGAAGGCGGGGTTGCGCCGCTCGCCGCGCGACCGATGGGACCAGCGCACGGGCAGGCGGCGGGCGAGCTCGTCGGCGAGGAGGGAGTCGTAGAGCGCCGAGACCGTGACCGTCGCGGCGTGGACGGTCGTGCCGTCGAGGGAGCGCCAGACGCCGTCGGGGCCCTGGACCTTGTTGGCGACGACGACATGGGTGTGCAGGTTCGGGTCGCCGGTGCGCGAGTCCCAGTGGTCGAAGGCCGCTGCGACGACACCGCGCGTGCGGACCTGGCGGCAGCCGGCGTGGCCGACGCGGGTGCGGGCGACGGTGCGCTCGACGAAGTCGAGGGCCTGGTCGACGGCGGCGCGGTGTGCGGTGTGGACGGCGGCGCGGGTGGCGTCATCGCCGAGCGCCCACAGGACCGAAGCGGACTTCGGGACGGTGAAGGTGAGGTCGTAGCCGACGACGGCGCGGTCGGCTCGGTCGCGGTACGAGCGGCCGAGGGGAGCGCCGGTCAGCGGGTCGTGGCCGTCGCGGAAGACGGCGGCCATGGCGGGTTCAGTGACCGCAGCGCCAGTGCGCAGGCAGCCCGACTCGTCATCGCCGAGTCCTGCGAGCCCGCGGCCGAGCCAGCGACCGGGCGGGTTGCCGGTGGCCTCGTAGTAGGCGACGAGCGAGTGGGCGTGGTTGAGGCCGGCGTCGCCCGCCGCGACGTGCCGGGTGAGGTAGGTGTAGCCGTCGCCGGCCATGAGCTTGTGCATCGACATCATCGGGAGCCGCCTCCTTCCGCCGTCGACCGTCGCCACCGGGAGGTGTGCGGCAGGGGCGAGAAGATGTCTCGCGCCCCGTTGCTGCCGGGTCGGGTCGTGCAGTCGGCGGTCAGCCTGCTCAGAGCCGATAGCCAAACCGATGACGGGACGGCGCCGTCGGCGGTGCAGCGATGACGCGATGTACCGGGCCGTCCGCGTCATCGGTCGCGGGGCGTGCGTCATCGGGCGGGCGCAAGCGTCATCGGCTCCTCGCCCGCCCGTCATCGGAGGTGGCAGAGCGCGAGCCGGTCAGGAGCCGGTGACGTCCCGCGCGGCGTCGACCATGCGCGTCGCCCACTCGACGGCCTTCGTCGCGTCTGTCCGGCTGATCGGACCCGCCTGGTACTGCGCGGCGGTCTTGAGCCCGAGGAGCCGGCGGAAGGTGGACTCGAGCGCCTTGCCGGTGGGACCGGCAGCCGCGAGCTCCGGCACGGCGGAGCGGTGGTCCTCCGACTTGCCAGTCCGGCCCGTCAGTTGGAGGCAGATCGCGTCCTTGGCGTTGATGCCGGCGAGCACCGCCGATGACGCGGCCGCAGAGTGGAGCTCCATGTCCAGCTCCAGGCCGGCGGCGTCGAGGAACTCGCGGGCCTTGCGGAGGTGGCTGAGCGAGTCCTCCCGGGCGCCCACGTCAGGCCGCCTTCGGGGCGGGGACCAGGGAGACCGACCCGACGATCGCGCGCCCGTCGCGGCGGATCTCGCTCAGGAGGCGCTCACCCGCTGCGGCCATGGCCCGGAGCTCCTGGCCAGAGCGGTCGAGGATTTCGCAGGGGTTGCCGGTCCACCGGGTGACGCGGGCGGCGAGGTCCGTGACGTTCGCGTGCCAGTCGGCGTCATCGGAGTCCACGTCGTCGGGGCGGATGACGAGGAGGTCGATGTCGCTGGCGGTTCCGCCGTCGCCTCGCGCGGCAGACCCGAAGACCACGATGCCGTCCGGAGGCTTGGGCCATCCGTCCGCTTGCGCGGCGACCCGGCTCCACAGCTGCTGGCGCAGGGAGGCGAGCGCCTCGACGGCGGAGGCGGCGACGTGTTCGCGGTTCAGGGAGAAGAGCGACGCGGCTCCCGCGAGGGCCCGGTCGACGAGGCCCGACTCAGTCAGCTCGGCGAGGATGCGCGCGACGCGCGCCTGGGAGACCCGCGGGCGTGTGAGCTCGGCGATCGCGCGGCCGGTGAGCGGTGTCGAGGTCGATGCCAGCACGGCAAGCACAGGGCCGTGGGCGGACGGCACCACGTCGGCGATCGGGTTCGAGACGTCCATCATCGGCTCCAAGTGAGTCGTGAAGTACTCACATGAAAACAATAGTACTCGATGGCCGTCGAGGATCCGCGGCCGCGTACCGCTGCCACCTGCATGGCGACGTGTGCGCATGCGCCGAGTAGGCCGATCAGGGGGACACGGCCGCCGTCACGATTGCGTCACGCCTCAGAGACGATGACGACGCGTGACCCGTCGGTGTACGCGAACCGGCTCACGTTAGGGTCGACGGCGATCCGGCCCGGGCCGCGCAGCGTGTCGGCCCAGGTGATGGCAGACCATGATTCCCCGGTTGGCAGGTCGGGCCACTCCTGGAGCAGGTCGCCGGTCGCGCCGCTGTACAGCCGGGGGTGCCCGTTGAGCGCCAGCGCGGCGCCGCCGACCGAAAGGAGATCACCGGGCGAGGCGTCCTGGGAGTGTCGCCAGATGAAGCGCTGCTCGTCAGGCGACCAGCGCGCCAGCTCGTTGGGGGCGAGGTCGTTCGGGCCGTCGGGATCGTTCTCCTCTGGCGTGGTGCTGACGACAACGTCGTCGTCGACGAAGCAGGCACCCGCGACTTCCGCCTGGACGAGACCCCGCAGGTCGCAGGCGTCGCCATAGCCATCGAGTACGGTCGGCTCTGCCAGTGCTCGGGTGAGGTCGTAGACGTGGAGGCTTCCCCAGGGGTGCCACAGCCACCCGGCCGAAAGGAGGCGTCCTCCATGACCGGAGACCGCAAGCCGCGAGTGGAAGACATCGGCGGAGGCGCCGTCCCGGGCGGTCAGGCGCACGCCGGTCAGGGCGACTTCTACCTCGAGTCGGTTGTAGGCATCTGGGCAGTGCACGAGACCGGTGGTTCCGTCAGCGAGGGTGAACAGCGCGACCGGGTACCGGTAGGCGTCAGCGTGGTAGTAGCTGCGATGCAACTCGCGCACAACGTGCCCGTCGGGACCGAGGAGCAGTCCGGCGGTGCCCGCCGTCGCTACCAGGGCGCAGACGTCTCCCGACGGCGAGGGAACCGCCGCGTCGAACTGCGGTCCGTAGGCGCCATACGTCCGTTCGCCCAACTCCGGGTACAGCGGACGCCATCCGCCCGCGACGTCCACGAGGCGGCCAGCCATCCACGCCATCGCCCGCACGCCGGCAACGGGCAGCTCCGTCGGCTCCCAGGTCACCAGATGACGCTCCCACGAGACGGCCCGGACACCTTCGGAGCCACGCGGGACCAGATGACGGGGCCGTGACTCTGTTTGCACCAGCGGTGCCGGGGTGGCTTCCTCGGTCTGCGCCGGGGCCAGCATCCGGCCCGTCATCGATGGTCTTGCCGCGTCCTCGGAAAGCGTTACGGACGTCCTGACATGCCGATGAGCGAGCATGCGAGTCGTCTGATTCGAGTGCTGCTAACTGTCTGAGTCAACATGGGCACGGGTGCGACTTGAACTCTGGAACCGCCGACCTTTTCGTCATACGATATGTGAGTGACGAGTGACGAGCAGATCAAGAAGTGGGCCGACGAGGCCGAGTCGGGCTACGACGTCGACGCCCTGAAGCGCCGGGGGCGGGGGCGCCCTGGTCGTGGGGCTGAACCGATGCAGGTCGTGGCCGTCCGGCTGACCGCCGAGGAGCTCGACGCCCTGGACGCCGCAGCGGCGAAGCAGGACATGAGCAGGTCCGAGGCGATCCGGGCCGCGCTTGCGCACTTCGCTGCGTGAGAGTCCACGCAAGCGCGCTCAAGCACGGCGTTGCACAGGAAGATGCGATCCAGGCCGCCGAGTGGTCGCTGTGGATTGAGCCCCTCGACGACGACGGCCCGCCCTACCGAGAGCTGCGTCTGGGCTTCGACACTCGGGCACGACTGCTGGAGACCGTCGTCTTGATCATTCAAGCCGGGGACGAGCTCGTCATCCACGCGATGCCAGCGCGCCGGAAGTACCTCGACCTGTTGCCTTAGGGACCGAGAGACGTACCTGGACCCGACCTCCACGCTCCAACCACGACGCGCGCTCATGCCGCACTGAGGGCGGCTACGCTCGCCCGGATCTGCCGCACTGAGGGCGACTACGCTCGCCCGGATCTGCC
>CAUQTR010000225.1:0-4344 GCA_963521045.1 uncultured Actinotalea sp. | reverse complement strand
GCGCGCCGCCGTCGCGATGGGGGAGCGGCTCGCGCCCGGCGCCGTGAGCGGTGCGGAGAGCGGCGACGCCGGCGGTACGGACGTCGCGCCCGAGGGGGTGACCCGTGGCTGAGCGCACGCCCGAGCGGCTCGTCCGGCTCCTCGGCATGGTCGCGTACCTCGACCGGACGCCCGGCGTCCCGGTGGAGCAGGTCGCGAAGCACTTCGGGGTGACACCCGAGCAGGTGCTCGCCGACGTCGACACCCTGTGGATGTCGGGCACCCCGGGCTACTGGCCCGACGACCTCATCGACTTCGACGCCGGCTCGCTCGAGTCCGGGCTGCTGCGCCTGACGCAGTCCCGCGGCATCACGCACGCTCTCCGCCTGGGCACGCGGGAGGCCGTCGCGCTCGTCGCGGCCCTGCGTGCCCTCCAGGAGGCCGTCGGGCCCGCGCTGGCGCCGGAGCAGCGCGAGGTCCTCGCGGGCACGCTCGCGACGCTGTCGGCGGCGACGGGGGAGGCCGCGGCGACCGTCGACGTCCAGCTCACCGTCGATGCGAGCCCCGCGGTGCTCGCGACGGTACGCAGCGCGCTCGCCGAGGGCCGCCGCCTGCACCTGCGCTACGTCAACGCGGCCGACGCGACGAGGGAGCGCGACGTCGACCCGTGGCAGCTGCTCACCGGGGACGAGCACTCCTACCTGCAGGGCTGGGACCGCAGCGTGGGTGGGGAGCGCCTCTTCCGCCTCGACCGCGTGCTCGAGGCACACGTGCTCGACGAGGCCGCCGCGGGGCGTCCCCGCCGCCTGCCTGACGCCACCTTCCGGCCCCGCGAGGACCACCCGCGGGTCGTCCTCGAGCTGGACGGTTCGGCGCGCTGGGTGGCGGAGCAGGCGCCGGTCGACGCGGTCGAGGAGCTGCCGGGTGGCGGGGTGCGCGTCACGCTTCGCGTCGGCTCGACCGCGTGGCTGCAGCAGCAGCTGCTGCGCGTCGCGTCGCGGGTGCGGGACGTCGACCCGGTGGACCTCGCCACGTCGACGGCCCAGGCCGCCCGCCGGGCGCTGGCCGCCTACGAGCCCCGCTAGCCTGTCGTCGTGCTCTGGTTCAGCGTCTGGACGGTCCTCGTCCTCGCCACGCTCGTCGGTGCCTTCCTCCTGCTGCGCCGCCTGTACCGCTCGGGCAAGGCGCTCGTCGTCGAGCTCACGCGCGCCTCGGAGGTGCTCGCCGAGGTAGCGGAGCGTGCCGAGGCCATCGCCGGCCTGACGACCCCGGCACCGGTCGACCTGCACGACGTCGAGGCGGCGCGCGCCCGCCGGGCGGTCGCCGCGGTCTCCACCCAGCGGCGTCGTGCCGCTCGTGCCGCACGGCACGAGGCCGCATACCGGCGCTGGCGCGCGTTCTCGCGCTGACCGTCCGGGGTCCGGCGGCCGGTCGGGGCTGCTCCGGTGCCGGGCTAGCATGAGCCCCACCCGACACGGAGAGGCGTCATCGTGAACCTGCGCGGCTGGGAGTGGGTCATCCTCCTGCTGATCGTCCTCCTGCTGTTCGGCGCGCGCCGGCTCCCCGACCTCGCCCGGAGCGTCGGGAGGTCGATGAAGATCTTCCGGTCCGAGGTCAAGGACCTCCGCGAGGACGGCGCGCCTGCCATGCCGTCGACCACCGCCCCGGGCGCGACGCCGCAGACCGGGCCCACGCAGACCGGGCACACGCAGACAGGGCACACGACGACCGACGACGACGGTGAGCGCCCGCGCCCCTGAGGCGGCGCGCCGGCGGCGCGGCCCGCGTCGCAGCCCGGACGGCCGGATGCCGCTCCGTGAGCACATCCGTGAGCTGCGCACGCGCGCGCTGCTCGCGACGGCGGGCCTGCTCGTCGGCGCCGTCGCGGGGTGGGTCTTCTACCCGCCGCTGTTCGAGCTCCTCCAGGCGCCTGTGGTCGCGCTCGCCGAGAGCCGCGGCGACCTCCTCAGCCTCAACTTCGGGGGGGTGGCGACCCCGCTCGACCTGCAGATCAAGGTCTCGCTCTTCGCCGGGGCGATCGTCTCCAGCCCGTGGTGGACCTACCAGCTGTGGGCCTTCATCACGCCCGGCCTCACGCGGCGCGAGCGGTGGACCACCATCGGCTTCGTGGCGGCCGGGGTGCCCCTGTTCCTCGCCGGGGGAGCGGTCGCCTGGTGGCTCCTGCCCAAGGCCGTCGGCCTGCTGACCGGTCTGACGCCGGCGAGCAGCGCCAACCTCATCGACGCGCAGGGCTACCTCGAGTTCATCATGGCGATGGTGCTCGCGTTCGGGCTGGCCTTCCTCCTGCCGGTGGTGATGGTCGGGCTCAACCTCGCGGGGCTGGTCCGGGCGCGGACGTGGGCGGGAGGCTGGCGGTGGGCCGTCCTCGGCTGCTTCGTCTTCGCCGCGGTGGCGACGCCCACCGCGGACGCGGTGTCGATGTTCACCCTCGCGGTGCCGATGTGCGTGCTGTACGCGGCCGCCGTCGGTCTGTGCACGCTGCACGACCGCCGGGTGGCCCGCCGCGCCGGCGGTCTCGACGACGGCCGCGATGTCACCGGTGACGGCGCACCCGCGTGAGCGGCCTGCGGCTCGGCGTGGCCGTCAACCCCACGGCCGGCAGCGGCCGAGGGTCCGCGCAGGGGCAGGCGGTCATGGCCGCGCTCACCCGCCGGGGCCACGCGGTCCGCGACCTCACCGCGCCGGACCTCGAGTCGGCGACGCAGCACGCTCGGCAGGCGGTCGTCGACGGGCTCGACGCGCTCGTGGTCGTGGGCGGTGACGGGATGGTCAACCTCGGCGCGAACGTCGTCGCCGAGACCGACCTGCCCCTCGGCATCGTCGCGGCGGGCAGCGGCAACGACATCGCCCGCAGCCTCGGCCTGCCCCGGCACGACGTCGACGCGGCGGTCGCACGGATCGAGGCGGGCCTCGAGCACGGTCCCCGCCCGATGGACGCGGCGGTTGCGGGGCCGCCCGGGTTCGGCGTGCACCAGTGGTACCTCGCCGTGCTCTCGGCGGGCTTCGACGCCGCGGTGAACGCGCGCGCCAACACGCTGCGCCGCCCGCGCGGCAGCCTGCGCTACGTCCGTGCGCTGGTCGGCGAGCTGCGCACGTTCCGGCCGTACGGGTACCGGCTGACGCTCGACGACGGCACCTGGGAGTCGACCGGGACCCTCGTCGCGGTGGCCAACGGCCCGTCGTTCGGCGGCGGCATGCGGATCGCCCCGGACGCCGACCCGCACGACGGGCTGCTCGACGTCGTCGTGGCCGGGCCGCTGACGCGCACGGGGCTGGTGGCCGTCTTCCCGAAGGTCTACTCCGGGCGCCACCTCGGCCACCCGGCGGTGCAGGTGCTGCGCTCGTCGCGGGTGCTCATCGAGCCGAGCGGGCTGGGCGCGCACCCGCCGGTCGCGTTCGCCGACGGCGAGCGTCTGGGCCCGGCGCCGCTGCTGGTCGAGTGCCGTCCGGGTGCGGTCAGGATCCTCGCCTGACGCGACGCCCCGGGCCGGGTGTCGGCAGGTGGCTGCCCGGCTCGGTGCCTAGGGTGGAGGCATGTCCTCCCCGGCCGAGCGGTACGCGGCGTCCCGCCGCCGGGCCGCCTTCGTACGCAGCGAGCTCGCGACGTTCGCCGAGGGCTACCCCTTCGGTCTCGACCCCTTCCAGCTCGAGGCCTGCGAGGCGCTCGAGGGCGGTCGCGGGGTCCTCGTCGCCGCCCCGACGGGCGCAGGCAAGACGGTGGTCGGCGAGTTCGCCGTGCACCTGGCGCTGAGCCAGGGCCGCAAGGCGTTCTACACGACGCCGATCAAGGCGCTGAGCAACCAGAAGTACGGCGACCTGGCGCGCCGGCACGGCGTCGAGAACGTCGGGCTCCTCACGGGGGACACCAGCGTCAACGGCGACGCGCCCGTGGTGGTCATGACGACCGAGGTGCTGCGGAACATGCTCTACGCGGGCTCGACGGCGCTCGACGGGCTCGGGTACGTGGTGATGGACGAGGTGCACTACCTCGCCGACCGGTTCCGCGGCCCCGTCTGGGAGGAGGTGATCATCCACCTGCCCGACGACGTGCAGCTCGTGTCCCTCTCCGCGACGGTCTCGAACGCCGAGGAGTTCGGCGACTGGCTGACGATGGTCCGCGGGGACACGGCCGTCGTCGTGAGCGAGACGCGGCCGGTGCCGCTGTGGCAGCACGTGCTGGCCACCGACGCGCTGTTCGATCTCTACGCCGGTCACGTCGACCCGACCGCCCCGGGCGTCGACCCGCCCATCAACCCCGACCTGGCCGTCGCGCTGCGCCGCGGGGACCGCGCGGAGGGCTGGCGGGGTCCGGGGGACCGCGGGTACCGCGGCGGCGGGCGTGCG
>CAUQTR010000224.1:0-4349 GCA_963521045.1 uncultured Actinotalea sp. | reverse complement strand
GTGCAGCCGGGCGGCGAGTTCTTCCAGGCGGCGTGGGCCGCGATGCGCCGCATCCCGCCGGGCGGCACGGTGACCTACACCGAGCTCGCGGCGATGGCCGGCCGTCCGGCTGCCGTGCGCGCGGCCGGCACCGCCTGCGCGCGGAACCTCGTCGCGCCGTTCGTGCCCTGCCACCGCATCGTCCGCACCGACGGCTCGCTCGGCGGCTATGCCTACGGCGTCGCGGCGAAGGAGGCGCTCATCGCGCACGAGCGCGCGGCGCTGGCGGCTGAGGGCTGACGCGCCTGGACCTCCGAGCGTTCGGAAAGCTCAGGGCTGCGGAGAGCTCAGAGCTTGCGGACGATCTTGCTGACGACGGCGACGACCACGGCTGCGCCCGCGCCCAGCACGATCCACGCGCGGCGCGGCGGCTCCGGCTCGTCGGCCGGACGGACGTCACCGGTCACGCGCCGCTTGAGGTCCGTCACCGCGAGCTTGATCTCGTCGCCGATCTCGGCCGCCGCGTTCTTCGGGTTGAGGCGGTCGCTCAGCTCGTCGACCGTGTCCTTGATCTGGGCGCGGGTGCGGGCGATCTCGGCCTCGATCACGGCCGGGTCCGTCGACGGCTCCGGCTCACCGGACGGGCGGGTCGAGCTCATGAGTGCAGTCCTTCCTTGACGGCGGCCACGTCGGCCTTGATGCTCGCCTGCGCGCGCTCGGGGCCGGGCGGCATGCCCTTCTCGAGGGCCTTCTTGCCGGCCAGCGCGAGGAGCCCTGCCACGAGCAGCAGGGCGACGCCCACGATGAGGGCGGCGAGCCACGGGTCCACGGCGTTGGCGAGCCCGAGGATGGCCGTCGTGATGAGGGCCGCGAGGCCGAAGAACCCGAGGAGCCCCGCCACGGCGAAGAGCCCGGCGCCGGTGCCGGCGTGCTTGGCCTTCTCGGCGATCTCGGCCTTCGCCAGCCGGATCTCGTCGCGCACGAGCTGGGACAGCTTCTCGGAGAGGCTGCTGACCAGCTCTCCGATGCTCGGCCGAGCATCGGGTCGCGTCTGCGTGCTAGCCACCTCACCACGTCCTTCGTCGTCGGGTAGCCGTCGCGGCGGCCTGCGTCAGATGACATTGTTCTGCACCGGCCGTCCCGGCGCACCCGGGTCGGCCCACGGATGTCGGCGGGGGAGCGCCGCGTCTCAGAGGCGGGCCTCCCACTCGGCGTCGACACCGGCGGGGCGGAAGCCCAGGGCGACGTTGATGGCGAGCATCGGGGCGTTCTCCTCCGCGTTCCAGGTGTGGACGCGGCGGGCCGCGGGGGCGGACGCGGGCAGGGCGCGCAGGACGGCCGACTTCACCAGCATCCCCAGCCGGTGGCCCCGGTGCTCGCGGAGCACGAGCGTGTCCTCCTGGAAGACGGGTCCGTCGCGGTCCGTCGGGTAGGTCACCATCGAGAACCCGGCGAGCCGGCCGGAGGGCACGTGCTCGGCCACCGCCATGAGGTAGCGGTGGCCGCGCTCGTGGATCTGCTGCTCGGCCGACCGCACCCGCTCGGCGTCCCACGGGTCCTCGCCGACGTCGAGCGCACCCGACGGCGCGTCCGTGCTCATCCGCGTCTCGAGCAGGGCGACGTCGTCGACCCAGCGCTCGGGCGTCGCGTCGTGCCAGACGTGCACGTGGTAGTCCGCGCCGGCGGCCGCGACGGCGTCGTCGTGCAGGGTCGTGAGGCGGGCCGCGGGGACGGGCAGGTCGAGCACGGAGTGGCGCGCGACCTGCTCGAGCCGCAGGCCACGGGCCTGGAGGAAGCGGGTCGCGGGGTGGTCCAGGGGGATGCGCCCGCTGCCGGTGGGCGCCTCGAGGGAGCCCGGCCCGGGAGGCGGCTCGACGGGGTACTCGGCGTCCGCGTGGAGCACGTCGCGGCCGGCGTCGCGTGCGATGGCGACGACGGCGTCCCACAGGGCCGATCCGATGCCGCGTCCGCGCCATCGCGGATGGACGCCGACGTGGACCTGGGCGGAGTGCGTGTTGCCGACCTGGGGGAGGGCGACCATCGCGCGTGCGATGACGGACTCGGGCCGCCGGTCGGCGGGGGCGTCGGCCGTGCTCACGGCGACCAGGCGGCGCATGCGCCGGTAGGGGTCGAGGAGTGTCGCGCGGGTGGTGGCGGCGTCGAGCGCGAGGTCCGTGTCCCCCACGGCCTCGAGCTCGATCGCGTCGCCGACCAGCACGCTGCCGTGCACCGCCCACGCCTCGGGGCCGTCCAGGCGTTCGGGGGCGCGGACCTCGAGGATCTCGACGTCGGGGTGGGTGGGGAACGGCCGGGGCGGCCGCGGCACGTCGACCGGGCTCGCGGGTTCGTCGGTGGCGTCGGTCGCGGGAAGGTGGCTCACCGCCCGAGCCTCGCGCGCGGGCGCCCGGCACGGCGAAGGAATTGTGCCCGCGGGACGACGACGCCCCGCCGGCGGCTGCGGGCAGCGCGGGCGGGGCGTGGGTTCCGGTGGCCACTGGCAGGGTCGAACTGCCGACCTTTCGATTTTCAGTCGAACGCTCTACCAACTGAGCTAAGTGGCCGTGCGGGTGCGGTGGAGCACCTGCACCGACGCCGACGCCGGGTCTGCTGACGACCGGGCGAACGACGAGCGACCCCGACGGGACTTGAACCCGCGACCTCCGCCGTGACAGGGCGGCGCGCTAACCAACTGCGCTACGGGGCCTTGGGTGGAACCAAGACCTACTGCTCTTCTCGCGTACTTCTTCTCGTGCGAACTGCTGCTGGCCCGTACCCCCAACGGGATTCGAACCCGTGCTACCGCCGTGAAAGGGCGGGGTCCTAGGCCGCTAGACGATGGGGGCCGTGTCACGTCGGACGCCCGTGACGTCGAAGCGTCGTAAGACCTCGGAAAGCATACGGGAGGGCGGGGGTATCTCCAAAGCGGCCATGATGTCCCCGTGGTGGACATGACGCGGGAGGCGTTCGAGGACGCGGTGCGGGATGCGCTCGACCTCATCCCGGCGGACCTCGCGGAGCGGATGGACAACGTCGTCGTGCTGGTCGAGGACGACGCGCCGCCCGACGAGCCGGACCTGCTGGGCCTGTACGAGGGTGTGGCTCTGACGGAGCGGGACGGGTGGTGGGCGGCCGGCTCGCTGCCGGACCGCATCACGATCTTCCGCAACCCGACGCTCGCGGTCTGCGGGACGCCGGAGGAGGTCGTCGAGGAGGTCGCCGTGACCGTCGTGCACGAGATCGCCCACCACTTCGGCATCGACGACGAGCGGCTGCACGAGCTGGGCTGGGCCTGACGCCACACACCACGAGAGGACGGGTCGGATGCGGATCGGGATCGTGCTGCTGCCGCAGGAGCGGTGGGCCGTGGACAGGGAGCGCTGGGCGCGCGCCGAGGAGTACGGCTTCGACCACCTGTGGACGTACGACCACCTCGCGTGGCGCAGCCTCGTCGACGAGCCGTGGCTCGCCACCGTGCCGCTGCTCGCCGCAGCCGCGACGGTCACCCGGCGCGCGCGGCTGGGCACGTGGGTCGCGAGCCCGAACTTCCGGCACCCGGTGCCGTTCGCCAAGGACGTCATGGGCCTGGACGACATCAGCGGTGGGCGCCTCCTGCTCGGCATCGGCGCGGGCGGGACGGGGGTCGACGCGTCGGTGCTCGGACCGCCGGTGACCCCGCGGGTCCGGTCCGAGCGCTTCGGCGAGTTCGTCGAGCTGATGGACCTGCTGCTCTCCCAGCCGGTGACCGACTGGGCCGGCACGCACTACGAGGCCCACGACGCGCGCATGATCCCTGGCTGCGTGCAGCGGCCGCGGGTCCCCTTCGTCATCGCGGCGAACGGACCACGTGCCCTCAGGGTCGCCGCGCGGTACGGGCAGGGCTGGGCGACGTACGGGCTGGGCGACCCGGTGGGCGCGGACGCCGGCCCGGCAGCGGCGCAGGACGCGTGGTGGGAGTCCTTGGCCGGGCTCGTCGAGCGGTTCGAGGCGGCGGCGCGCGAGGCCGGGCGCGACCCGGCGACGATCGACCGCTACCTCAACATCGACGCGGCTCCGATCTACTCGCTCGAGTCCGTCGACGTGCTCGCCGACGGCGTGGCGCGCGCCGCCGCGCTCGGCTTCACCGACGTCGTCGTGCACTGGCCGCGAGCGGAGGGCGTCTACGCGGGCCGGCCCGACGTGCTCGAGGAGGCCGCGAGCCGGCTGGACGCCCTGCGCGCGCTCGGCTGACCGGGTGCGGGGCCCGCGGGGCCCGCTGAGACGCGGGGCCCGCGCCGCCTCGTGACCCACGCCCGGCACCGCGGGCCTCGCGGGCCTGAGCTGCCGCCGCGACACTCACGCGCAGCGAGAGACGAATCAGACGGGCTCGGTGG
>CAUQTR010000223.1:0-4385 GCA_963521045.1 uncultured Actinotalea sp. | reverse complement strand
GTCGCCGTGCGCACCGCCGACGCGCGTGCGGGACGCCCCCGGGCGCACCCGGACGGCGACCCGGCCGACGTCGTCGCTCAGACCCACAGGAGCAGGACGGCCAGCTCCGTGCGCGCCCCGACGTCGCCGTAGTCGCCGTGGACCGCGGCCCAGTACGCGTCGTCGGACGTCGCCGCGGCCGCCTCGACGGCGGACCGGAGCGCGTCCGACATGACCTCGACCACCGAGCCCGCGGAGTCGGCCATGCCCGCGCTCCACTGCTCCGCCTGGAGCTCAGCGAGCCGCGGCTCCATCTCGGCTGCGTACGCGAGGGCGCCCGCCTGCGCCGTCGCGAGGTCGCCGGGGTCCTCGGCGGCGTACCAGGCGTCGAGCACGGACTCGTAGTCGCCGACGATGTCGTGCAGGCGCTCGCTCTCGCCCGCCTGGGGCTGCTCCCCGCCCTGGTCGTCGTCCGTGCTCGAGCCGCCGCCCTGGCCACCCCCGCCGGACGGGTCCGCGGCCGCCGTCTTCGGAGCCTTCGGCTGCGCGGTCGTCGGGCCGGTCGTGCAGCCCCCGGCCAGCAGCGCGGCGGCGAGCAGGAGCGCGGCGGCGGGCCGTGCGGTCACGGTCAGATCAGCCCCAGCTGGCGGACGGCGTCCCGCTCCTCGGCGAGCTCGGCGACGGAGGCGTCGATCCGTGCGCGCGAGAAGCCGTTGATCTCCAGGCCCTGGACGATCTCCCAGTCCCCGCCCGACGACGTCACCGGGAAGGACGAGATGAGGCCCTCCGGCACGCCGTAGGAGCCGTCCGAGACGATGCCGGCGGACGTCCACGAGCCCTCGGGCGTGCCGAGCACCCACGAGCGGACGTGGTCGATGGCGGCGTTGGCCGCGGAGGCCGCCGACGACGCGCCGCGAGCCTCGATGATCGCCGCGCCGCGCTTGGCGACGGTCGGGATGAAGGTGCTCTCGAGCCACGCCTCGTCGCCGATGACGTCGACCGCGGGCCGGCCGCCGATCGTGGCGTGGAAGACGTCCGGGTACTGGGTCGCCGAGTGGTTGCCCCAGATCGTGACGCGGTCGATGTCCTTGACCCCCACGCCCGTCTTCCCCGCGAGCTGCGAGAGCGCACGGTTGTGGTCGAGGCGTGTCATCGCGGTGAACCGCTGCGCCGGGACGTCGGGCGCGTGCGCCTGGGCGATGAGCGCGTTCGTGTTCGCCGGGTTCCCCACGACGAGCACCCGGACGTCGTCCGCCGCACCCGCGTTGATCGCCTCACCCTGCGGCTTGAAGATGCCGCCGTTCGCCTCGAGCAGGTCGCCGCGCTCCATGCCGGGGCCGCGCGGACGGGCGCCGACGAGCAGCGCCACGTTGACGCCGTCGAACGCTGCGCGTGCGTCGTCGAAGATGTCGACCTGCTCGAGCAGCGGGAAGGCGCAGTCGGCGAGCTCCATCGCCGTGCCCTCCGCCGCCTTGACCGCCTGCGGGATCTCGAGCAGCCGCAGCCGGACGGGCGTCTGCTCGCCCAGCATCGCGCCGGACGCGATGCGGAACAGCAGGGAGTAGCCGATCTGGCCGGCGGCGCCGGTGACGGTGACGTTGACGGGTGCGGTCATCGTTGACTCCTTCGGACCCGCGGTCTGCGGGCGGTCTGCGGGCGGTCTGCGGATGCGACGGGCCTCAGGCCAGCCGGGCGGCGAGGTTCTCGTCGAGGGCCGCGAGGAAGTCCTCGGTCGTCAGCCACTGCTGGTCGGGCCCCACGAGGAGCGCGAGGTCCTTGGTCATCTTGCCGCTCTCCACGGTCTCGATGACGACGTCCTCGAGGGTCTGCGCGAACTGCGTGACCTCGGGCGTCCCGTCGAGCTTGCCTCGGTGCATGAGGCCGCGGGTCCAGGCGAAGATCGACGCGATCGGGTTGGTCGACGTCGGCTTGCCCTGCTGGTGCTGGCGGTAGTGGCGCGTGACCGTGCCGTGGGCGGCCTCGGCCTCGACCGTCCGGCCGTCGGGCGTCATGAGGACCGACGTCATGAGGCCGAGCGAGCCGAAGCCCTGCGCGACCGTGTCCGACTGCACGTCGCCGTCGTAGTTCTTGCAGGCCCAGACGTAGCCGCCCTCCCACTTCATCGCGGCGGCGACCATGTCGTCGATGAGGCGGTGCTCGTAGGTCAGGCCGGCCGCGTCGAAGTCCGCCTTGAACTCGGCCTCGAACACCTCGGCGAAGATGTCCTTGAAGGCGCCGTCGTAGGCCTTGAGGATCGTGTTCTTGGTGGAGAGGTAGACGGGGTAGCCGCGCTGGAGGCCGTAGGCGAACGACGCCCGCGCGAAGTCGCGGATCGAGTCGTTGAAGTTGTACATCCCCATCGCGACGCCGCCGCCGTCGGGGTAGGTGACGACCGTCTGGTGGATCGGCTCGGACCCGTCCGCCGGGGTGTAGGTCATGGTCAGCGTGCCGGCGCCCGGCACCTTGAAGTTCGTCGCCTTGTACTGGTCGCCGTGGGCGTGCCGGCCGATGATGATCGGCTTGTTCCAGCCCGGCACCAGCCGCGGGATGTTGCTGATGATGATCGGCTCGCGGAACACGACGCCGCCGAGGATGTTGCGGATCGTCCCGTTGGGCGAGACCCACATCTTCTTGAGGCCGAACTCCTCGACGCGCGCCTCGTCGGGCGTGATCGTGGCGCACTTGACGCCGACGCCGTGCTCCTTGATCGCGTTCGCGGCGTCGATCGTCACCTGGTCGTCGGTCGCGTCACGGTTCTCGATCGAGAGGTCGTAGTAGCGCAGGTCGACGTCGAGGTAGGGGTGGATGAGGCGGTCCTTGATGAACTGCCAGATGATCCGGGTCATCTCGTCGCCGTCGAGCTCGACGACCGGACCCACGACCTTGATCTTGCCCATGCGCAGACTCCCGTAGCTGTGGTGGTCGGCCGGCGCCGACAGCGGTGCGCGCCCGTCCGTACGGAGCGCGCCCGTCCGTGCCGTGCGGGGCCGGACCCGGCGAACGTCGGCGCCAGGTTACTCGACATCGAGAGACCTGGCTGCGGCGCCGCCCGGCGTCGTTCCCGAGCCGCGGACCTCCGCTCGGTGCGATGATGCGCCTCGGGCCCGGGGTCACCCTCGCCCGCGACCACCCATCCTCGCCGCCGGGGCACGCGCATGCCCGCCGGGGACGCCGCACAGACAAGGGATGCCATGCCGAGCACCGACCCCCGCCAGCCCGACGACGCGCCCGACGAGGCGCTCGCCGCGCCCGACGGCACGGACGAGGTCGCCACGGTGACGACGCCGGCTGCAGGCACCACCGCGACGAGCACGCAGATCCCCGCCGACGACGACGTCGAGGGCCCGCTGCCCGTGGCGTCACCGCGCACGCAGGGCCGGGTCCTGTCCGTCGACGACGACGACGACGACCTCGACGAGGACGAGGACGAGGAGGACGACGAGGACGAGGACGAGGAGGACGACCTCGACGACGACGAGGCGTTCCTCGGACGTCTCGACGACGACGAGCGCGGGGGCGCCGGCCTCGCCGCCCGGCTCGGCGTGGAAGCGCTCGGCACCTTCGTGCTCGTGCTGGTCGTCGTGGGCGTGGCGCTCTACGGGACCATCGCGCAGCTCGGACCGCTCGGGGCCCCGCTGGCGGGCGGCCTGGCGCTCGTGGGGATCACCGCGGCGTTCGGCCACCTCTCGGGCGGGCACTTCAACCCCGCCGTCACGTTCGGCACGGCGCTCGCGGGCCTCACGCGCTGGGTCGACGTGCCGCTGTACTGGCTGGCCCAGCTGGTCGGCGGCCTGCTCGCGACGTCGACCCTGTTCCTCACGATCCCGACGGCGCTCCCCGAGGCGCTCCAGCTCCCCGACGTGCCGTCGTTCTTCGCGTCGACCGCCAACTCCTGGGGCGAGAGCTCGCCCCTGTGGGAGGCGAGCGGTGGCCTGGTCGCCTTCGACCAGCGCGCGGCCTTCGTCTTCGAGCTGGTCGCGGCGGCGATCCTCACCGCCGTCGTGCTGGGCACCGCCCGGCGCCGCTGGAGCTTCGCACCTGCTCCGGCCGCGGTGGGCCTGACCTACGCGGCGCTGCTGCTGCTCACGAGCCCCGTGACCGGGGGCGCCGTCAACCCCGTCCGGGCGACGGCTGCGGCGGTGCTGTCCGGCCCGGAGGCGCTCGGCCAGCTGTGGCTCTTCTGGGTCGCGCCGCTCCTGGGTGCCGCGCTCGCCGGCCTCGCGTACTACGGCTTCGGTCGCGGCGGGTCCCCGAAGGCCGGGGAGCTCGTCGACGACGTCGTCAGCCGCGGCCTCTGACGGCGCCCGGGGCCGGGGTCGGGCGGTCAGACGCCCGGCGCGAGCATGAGCACGCCGATGCCGGCCGCGAGGCCCAGCAGCACGGTCACGTCGACCCAGGTCGAGCGC
>CAUQTR010000222.1:0-4389 GCA_963521045.1 uncultured Actinotalea sp. | reverse complement strand
GGCGAGGACCTGCCCGAGCACCTGCGCGAGGCCGGTGAGCTGCGGCTCGCCCACAAGCAGGCGTCGCTCGAGGAGCTGGGCCAGCTC
Organism: uncultured Actinotalea sp.; assembly: GCA_963521045.1. GTDB lineage: Bacteria > Actinomycetota > Actinomycetes > Actinomycetales > Cellulomonadaceae > Actinotalea. The sequence continues at coordinate 4,302 of CAUQTR010000222.1, read as the reverse complement.
GCGGACCCGCCGCTGACCAAGGACGCCGTCGCGGGGCGCATCCGGCGCCTCCTCGCGACCGCCGACAAGAAGGCCGCGGACCTCGGCATCCCCGACACCGAGGCAGGCCTGACCCCCGACATGCTCGACGTCTAGCAAGCCCCGACCGCGGGTCCCGGGGACCGACGTCCCGGCGCGACGGATGTGTCCGGCGTGTAACCTGGCTCTCATCTGGGGATCGAGGTTCAGTCACGGTCCGGCCAGGCGCGTACAGCGCCGTACGCATCCGATAGTGACCCATCGCGTGTCGGCGGAACCGGCGCGCCCCGAGGAGGCATTGTGACCATCCGCGTCGGAATCAACGGCTTCGGCCGCATCGGACGTAACTTCTTCCGCGCCGTGCTCGAGTCGGGCGCCGACATCGAGATCGTCGGCGTGAACGACCTGACCGACAACAAGTCGCTCGCGCACCTGCTCAAGTACGACTCGATCCTCGGCCGTCTGCCCCAGGACGTGACCTACGACGAGACGTCCATCACCGTGGGCGGCAAGTCCTTCAAGGCGCTCGCCGAGCGCGACCCGTCCGCCCTCCCGTGGGGCGAGCTGGGCGCGGACATCGTCATCGAGTCCACCGGCATCTTCACCGACGCCACCAAGGCCAAGGCGCACCTCGACGCAGGCGCCAAGAAGGTCATCATCTCGGCGCCCGCCAAGAACGAGGACGCCACGTTCGTCGTCGGCGTGAACCACACCGAGTACGACGCCGCGAACCACCACATCATCTCCAACGCGTCGTGCACGACGAACTGCCTCGCGCCGCTCGCCAAGGTCCTCGACGAGAGCTTCGGCATCGTCCGCGGCCTCATGACGACGATCCACGCGTACACGCAGGACCAGAACCTCCAGGACGGCCCGCACAAGGACCTGCGTCGCGCCCGCGCCGCGGCCCTCAACATGGTGCCGACCTCGACGGGTGCGGCCAAGGCCGTCTCCCTCGTCCTCCCGCAGCTCAAGGGCAAGCTCGACGGCTACGCGATGCGCGTGCCCACGCCCACGGGCTCGGCGACGGACCTCACCTTCACGGCCGGCCGCGAGGTCACCGTGGAGGAGGTCAACGCCGCGATCAAGGCCGCGTCCGAGACCCCGGAGCTCAAGGGCATCCTCACGTACACCGAGGACCCGATCGTCTCCACCGACATCGTCACCGACCCGGCCTCGAGCATCTTCGACGCCGGCCTCACCAAGGTGTCGGGCGACCTGGTCAAGGTCGTCTCCTGGTACGACAACGAGTGGGGCTACTCCAACTCCCTCGTCAAGCTGACGTCGTACGTGGGCGAGCGTCTCTGACCTCGTCGCACCGGCTGCACCACAGCTGATCGATCATGCGTCCGCGTGCGCACCGCGCCCCTCGGGTCGCGGCGCACGCGGACGCTGTCGTGTCCGGGGTGCGACGCCGCGCGGAGCACCCCCCTCTCAGATCCGGCATAACAGCGTGAACCAGGAATGAGGACCATGAAGACCATCGAGGACCTCGGGGAGCTGCGCGGCAAGCGCGTCCTCGTCCGCTCGGACTTCAACGTGCCGCTCGACGGCACGACCATCACGGACGACGGCCGCGTGCGCGCCGCCCTCCCGACGCTCCAGGCCCTGCTCGAGGCGGGCGCCCGGGTGGTCGTCACCGCGCACCTCGGCCGTCCCAAGGGCGCACCGGAGGCGAAGTACTCCCTGGCCCCCGTGGCCGCCCGCCTCGGCGAGCTGCTCGGCACCACGGTCGCCCTCGCCGAGGACACGGTGGGCGAGTCGGCCAAGGCCACGGTCGCCGCGCTGGGCGACGGCGAGATCGCGCTGCTCGAGAACATCCGGTTCGACCCGCGCGAGACGTCGAAGGTCGACGCCGAGCGCGAGGAGCTCGCCGCCGAGCTCGCGTCCCTCGCGGACGCGTACGTCTCCGACGGCTTCGGCGTCGTGCACCGCAAGCAGGCCTCGGTCTACGACGTCGCCCGGCAGCTGCCGTCCGCCGTCGGCGCGCTCGTCCTCAAGGAGGTCGCCTCGCTGCGCAAGGCGACCGACGACCCCGAGCGTCCCTACGTCGTCGTGCTCGGTGGCTCGAAGGTCTCCGACAAGCTGGGCGTCATCGCGAACCTCCTGACCAAGGCGGACCGCCTCCTCATCGGCGGCGGCATGGTGTTCACGTTCCTCGCGGCCAAGGGATACTCCGTGGGCGGCTCGCTGCTCGAGGAGGACCAGATCGAGACGGTCAAGGGCTACCTCGCCGACGCCGAGAAGCGCGGCGTCGAGATCGTCCTGCCGACGGACATCGTCGTCGCCGACGCGTTCGCCGCCGACTCGCCGCACGACGTCGTCGCCGCGGACGCCATCCCGGACGGCCGGATCGGCCTGGACATCGGTCCTGAGTCGGCCGAGCTCTTCCGCAGCAAGATCCTCGACGCGAAGACCGTCGTCTGGAACGGCCCGGCGGGCGTGTTCGAGTTCGAGGCGTTCTCGGGCGGCACCCGTGCCGTGGCCCAGGCGCTCGTCGACGCGGGCGCGCAGGGCGCGTTCACGATCGTGGGCGGCGGCGACTCCGCCGCGGCCGTGCGCCTGCTCGGCTTCGACGAGGCCGGTTTCGGCCACATCTCGACCGGTGGCGGGGCGAGCCTCGAGTTCCTCGAGGGCAAGACGCTCCCCGGCATCGCCGTCCTGGAGGAGGAGGCCTGATGGCCACGCAGACGCGGACCCCGCTCATGGCGGGCAACTGGAAGATGAACCTCGACCACCACCAGGCGATCCAGGTCGTCCAGAAGCTCGCGTGGTCGCTCAAGGACGCCAAGCACGACTACTCGGCCGTCGAGGTCGCCGTGCTCGTGCCGTTCACCGACCTCCGCTCGGTGCAGACGCTGGTGGACGCGGACAAGTACGAGCTGAAGTACGGCGCGCAGGACGTCTCGGCCCACACCGAGGGTGCCTACACCGGCGAGATCTCGCCCGTGATGCTCGCCAAGCTCGGCGTCTCCTACGTCGCCGTCGGCCACTCGGAGCGCCGTCAGTTCCACGCCGAGGACGACGCGCTGTGCGCCGCCAAGGTGGCGTCGGCGTTCGGCCAGGGCGTCACGCCCATCCTGTGCGTCGGGGAGGGCCTGGACGTCCGCAAGGCGGGCGACCAGGTCGCGTACACCCTCGCGCAGGTCGAGGGCGGCCTCGCCGGCCTCCCGGCCGACAAGGCCAAGGACGTCGTCATCGCGTACGAGCCCGTCTGGGCCATCGGCACGGGCGAGGTCGCGACGCCGGAGGACGCGCAGGAGGTCTGCGGCGCGATCCGCGCCAAGCTCGCCGAGCTGTACTCGGCCGAGCTGGCCGACGGCGTGCGCGTGCTCTACGGCGGGTCCGTGAAGTCCGGCAACATCGCCGCGATCATGGACAAGCCCGACGTCGACGGTGCCCTCGTGGGCGGCGCGAGCCTCGACCCCGAGGAGTTCGCGAAGATCGTGCGCTACCAGTCCCACCAGACGGGTCTGTGAGCTGACGCTCGTCCGACCGGTCGGGCCGGTCCCCCAGGGGACCGGCCCGGCCTGCGACTCTCACCCGCCACGCGTGTCGTCGATCCGGGTGCGCGTCGCCTATCCTTGACCGGGCGCCCGCCGGCGCCGCACTTCCGACGCGAGGGACGTACGAGCACGTGGACGCACTGCGCATCATCCTGCAGGTCCTGCTGGTCCTGACCTCCTTCCTCGTCGTGGTCCTCGTGCTGCTGCACAAGGGCAAGGGCGGCGGGCTGTCCGACATGTTCGGCGGTGGCGTCTCCAGCGGCGCGGGCAGCTCGGGCGTCGCCGAGCGCAACCTCAACCGGCTCACGATCGGCCTGGCCCTCCTGTGGACCCTGGTCGTCGTGCTGCTCGGCCTGATCCAGCGCGTCAGCGCCTGAAGGGACGTCAGATGGCGAGCGGTAGTGCGATCCGAGGGTCCCGCGTCGGTGCCGGCCCCATGGGCGAGGCCGAGCGCGGCGAGCAGGCGCCCCGGTTCTGGGTGTCCTACTGGTGCGCGAACGGTCACGAGACCAAGCCCAGCTTCTCCGAGGAGGGTGGCGCCGAGGCGCCCGAGACCTGGGACTGCCCGCGCTGCGGCTTCCCCGCGGGCCAGGACAAGGACAACCCGCCGAGCCCGACGCGCAACGAGCCGTACAAGACGCACCTGGCCTACGTGAAGGAGCGCCGGACCGACGAGGACGGCGCCGCGATCCTCGACGAGGCCCTGGCCGCGCTGCGCGCCCGCCGCGGCGGCTGACCGCACCACACCTCCCGCAGACTGGAGCGAAGGGGCCCGACA
>CAUQTR010000221.1:0-4421 GCA_963521045.1 uncultured Actinotalea sp. | reverse complement strand
CCGACCGGCCGAGCACGTCGACCGGGGCCCGCCACGCGTCGCTCAGCCGACGCCACACCGCTCCCGGGTCGAACGAGCCGTCGGCCGTCTCGCAGAGCACCGCGAACTCGTCCCCGCCGAGGCGCGCCACCAGCTCGCCCGGTGCGGCGGCACGGCGGAGCCGATCGGCCACCTCGCGCAGCAGGACGTCGCCCGCCTCGTGCCCCCACGTGTCGTTGAGGTGCTTGAACCCGTCCAGGTCGATGACCAGCGCAGCGACCGTCGTGCCGGCACGTGTACGGCGGCTCAGCGCGGCGGCCGCGGCGGCAGCGAAGGCGCGGCGGTTCGCAGCGCGGTCAGGGGGTCGAGGGTCGCGAGCCGGTGCAGGCGCCCGACGGTCCGGGAGACCACGAGCGTGACGACGGCGATCGTGGAGACCACGAGGATCAGGTCGCCGAGCGCGTGCGCGGGCCGGGGCATGGTGCTCGCGGCGACGGCGAGGAGAAGTGCCATGACGACGACGTGCGCCCATCGAGCCCGCGCCGAGAGCACCCCGGCGTAGGCGGTCGCCCACAGCAGGAGGAGCGGCAGCGGCGTCCGGTGGTCCTCGGTGGCAGCCCAGCCGACCGCGACGACGACCTCGGCGCTGAAGATGCACAGGTGCGCGAGCTGGTTGGCAGCCCGAGGCCCGAGGCGGAGCGCGGAGACGGCCACCATGGCGGTGCCCAGCACGGCGCCGAGGACGCCCAGCGAGACGACGGCGGGGTACCAGGACGCCGCCTGGTTCCACGGCAGCTGCGCCCAGGCGAGCACGACGAGGCCGCCGGCGACGTACTGCGCCCCGAGCACGCGCACGAAGCCACGCGCGGTGAAGACGTGGTCGAGCCAGGGATACGCGCGCCCCGACCAGGCTCGGCTCACGAGACCTCCAAGCGGTGCCGGGCGTCTGCCCACGGGCAGGGCTCCTCCCCATCGGCACGCACCCTCCGCGTGTGAGGATCCGGCCCGAGCTCCCGCGCCGCACGCTCCGGTCCAGGGGGGCGCCGCAGCCTGGCTCTCGGGGGCCCGGCGGGATGATGATGGTGCCCGAAATGCGTTACCCGGTGGCCACCCCCGCAGGCCGGAGGCACCCGGTGCACGGCGCCCCCGCAGGAAACGGAGCCCGATGACGAACGAGCACGCTGCCGAGCGACCCGACGACCGGCCACGGGCCGAGCTGTCGGAGCTCACGGTCATCCAGCACTCGCCGGACCCCGACGTGCACGAGGTGGACCCGCGGCACCCGTCGATCACCGAACGCCTCACCTCGCTGGGCCGGGCGCGCACCAGCGCGCTCCTCCTCGCGCTCTCGAGCGTCGTGGCGATCCTCTGGGCGAACGTCGCGCACGAGGCGTACGACGCGTTCTGGGAGACGCATCTGCTCATCGGGGTGGCGGACCTGCGGCTCGACTTCACGCTGCACGCGATCGTCAACGACGCGCTCATGGCGATCTTCTTCTTCACCGTGGGCCTCGAGGTGCGCCGCGAGTTCGCGATCGGGGAGCTGACCAGCCGGGCGCGGGCCATCGTTCCCGTCGTCGCCGCCGTCGCGGGCCTCGTCGTCCCGGCGCTGCTCTACGTGCTCATCGCCGGCGGATCGGGCTACGAGCGGGCCTGGGGCATCGTCATCTCGACCGACACCGCGTTCCTCGTCGGGGCGCTGGCCCTCATCGGTCCCCGCGCCCCCGGCCGGCTCCGGATGTTCCTGCTCGCGCTCGCGGTGGTCGACGACATCGGCGCGCTGAGCATCATCGCGCTGGTGTACACGGAGGACTTCAGCGCGCCGCCGCTGCTCATCGCGGCGGTCGGGCTCGCGGGGGTCTACGCGACGAGGTACCTGCGCGGCGGCCGGGGGCTCGTGTACGGGACCCTGTCGGTCGTCGTCTGGCTCGCGTTCCTCGCCTCGGGCGTCCACCCGACGCTCGCGGGCGTCGCGATCGCGCTGCTCGTCCCCGTGTACCGGCCCAACCGGCGCGACGTCGAGCACGCCCTCGACCTGGCCCGCACGTTCCGTCAGTCGCCGAACACGGAGTTCGCGCGCGCGGCGGCGAACAGCCTCCGCGAGTCGATCTCGATCAACGAGCGCCTGCAGTCGGCGTACGCGCCGTACGTGGCCTACGTGATCCTGCCGCTGTTCGCCCTGGCCAACGCGGGCGTGCAGGTCAACGGCGAGATCCTGGCGGCCGCGGCGCGCTCGCCCATCACCTGGGGCGTGGTCGTCGGCCTGGTCGCGGGCAAAGCCCTCGGGATCTTCGGCTCCGCCGCGGTCATGCGTGCGTTCCACGTCGGCGACTTCGGGCCCGGCCTGACGCTCGAGCGGATCGCCGGGGGCGGTGCGCTCGCGGGCATCGGGTTCACCATCTCGCTGTTCATCGTCGACCTGGCGATCGACGACCCCGCGGTGCAGAACGAGGCGCGCGTCGGAGTCCTCGCCGCCTCGGTGATCGCGTTCCTGCTCGCCGCCGCGCTGTTCCGCGTGTTCGACGCGCTGCGGCCGCCGCAGGCGATGGCGCGGACCCTCGTCCGACCGGTCGACGCGGCGCGTGACCACGTCTTCGGGGCGGTCGACGCGCCGTTCACGATCGTGGAGTACGGCGACTTCCAGTGCGAGTTCTGCCTCAAGGCGTCCGGCTCGATCCAGGAGGTCCACCGCGAGCTCGGCGACCAGCTGCGCTACGTGTGGCGGCACGCCCCCCTGGAGCGGTACCACCCGAACGCGCTCGCGGCCGCCGAGGCGTCGGAGGCGGCGGCGCTCCAGGGCAAGTTCTTCGAGATGGAACGCAGTCTCTTCGCCGACCAGGAGCACCAGCTGCCGTCGGACATCATCCGGCGGGCGCGGGAGCTGGGCCTCGACGTCGAGCGGTTCGAGCACGACCTCACCTCGCCGCGGGTCGCGGCGCGCGTCCGGGACGACATGCTCGACGCCGAGGCGATGGACATCACCGTGGTCCCGACCCTCTTCGTCAACGGCCGCCGGCACACGGGGCCGTACGACGCGCAGTCGCTCATCCGGGCGCTCGCGGAGACGGCCGTGGTGCCGCAGCCGGATGCAGCCGAGCCGGATGCGGCCGAGGCGAGCGAGGGCGTGGCCGGGTCGCGCTGAGGCGGGCTCCCTCGGGTGGTGCTCAGGCGTGGGTGGTGCTCAGGCGCTCACCGCGACCCGGCGCCGGCCCAGGACGTGGTCGTACATCGACTCGAACACGTCGAGGGTGGCGTCGAGCGTGTGGTCGGCGACGGCGTCCCGGCTCGCGGCGCCGTACCGGTCGCGCAGCGCGGGGTCCGTGAGGAGGTCGGCGAGGTGCGCGGACAGGCCCCCGACGTCGCCCGGCCGGTACAGGTGTCCGTTGACGCCCGGCCGGACCAGGTGGGGCAGCGCCATCGCGTCGGCGGCGACGACCGGCAGGCCGGCGGCCATGGCCTCGAGGGTGACGAGGCTCTGGAGCTCCGCGATCCCGGGCATGCAGAAGACGTCGGCGTCGGCGTAGGCCTCGAGCAGCGCCTCGTCCGTGACGCGACCGCGGAACACGACGCGGTCCGCGATGCCGAGGGCCTCGGCGAGCGTCGTCCACTCGCCGCGGCGCGCGCCGTCCCCGATGACCTCGACCCGCGCGCGGACGGCGGCCGGGAGCATCGCGACGGCACGCAGGAGCTCGTCCACCCGCTTCTCGGGGTCGAGCCGGCCGACGAACAGGATCGTGGGCTCGGCCTCGCGCGGCACGGTGCCGGCACGCCTCCGGGGTCGGTACCGCGCGGTGTCGATGCCGTTCGAGACGGCCACGGCGTGGATCAGCCCGGCCCGCTGGGACAGCAGGTCAACGGCACGGGGGGTGGGTGCCGTGACGACCTGGGCGTGCCCGTAGACCCGGCCCAGGTCACGCCACATCCACGCGCCGAGCGCACCGCGGACGACGTCCGGCACGGGCAGGTAGCCCACGAGGTTCTCGGGCATCAGGTGGTTGGTGGCCACGAGCGGTCGGCCCGAGCGGCGTGCGGCGTTGACCACGCCGCGGCCGACGACGAGATGTCCGTTGGTGTGGACCACGTCGGGGGCGACCTGCTCCATGATCCGCGCCGTCTCGCGGGCCGCGTCCCACGGCGTGCACACCCGGAGCGCGTCGAGAGGCCCGTACCTGCGGGACGTCACGCTGTGCACGGTCACGCCGTCGACCACGTCGACGCCGGGTCGGCCGGTGGGCGACGGGGCGACGACGTGGACCTCGTGCCCCCGCGCGGCGAGCCCGGCGGAGAGACGACCGGCGAAGCGGGCCGCCCCGTTGAGGTCGGGCGGGTAGGTCTCGGCGCCGACGAGGACGCGGGGCTGGTTCACGAGGTGCTCCGGGGGAGGGTGGGCGACGGCTGGACGAAGGAAGGCAGCGGTGCAGCGGCGGCGGCGTGGGCCGAGG